>CALLOA010000076.1 GCA_938005265.1 uncultured Granulosicoccaceae bacterium | reverse complement strand
GGTTTTTTGGGATAGTACTAGTTTTCAGACAGCCCAAGTCCAGCTCGATTCGCTAATTCGTTGATTTTTACAAAGCTGCCAATTCCGCGAAACCCGGTTGCAGCTAACAGATTACTAGTGAACTGTTAGCCCTTGGGTTTTAAGCCAGAAAGCGGACGTCCGATCTGCGCATTTCCCCGGCCGGTTTGGGCAGACTTCGTAAGTAAACATGCGACTATATATTCTTGGTAGCTGCAACAACCTGGTAGCGGCAGCTAATGCGGTAGTGGCTTCCGGATACAACTGTTTGGCCAGCCCAAACTAATGTACCACCTGATTAATAGGATTCATTAAGACTACTGACAAAGCAATAACCCATAATACTAGCATTACCGCTATAGACCCAAAAGGACTTCGGTTCAGTGGTGGCAAAGGAGGTTGTATAAAAAGCGATTCAAACTTTTCTTCCGTCAGGTAAGACGAAAGCATTTTGTACAAGAACAGATTTGTTTGAATTCCCGATGCTAGAAGGAGGGCCAATGTACTATAAAACTCAACTGGCGTGTCGCTGGTCGAGTATGTGAATCCTTTTGCTAATAAAAGTAACCTTATTATCAATACATTAAGAAAAAAGAAGAATGGCCACAGTGAAAATAACTGCCTCGCGATCAAAGGTGACACTAGTAGCCGATAGTTTATTGTGAAATGTCGTGCAGCAATCTTCTTTTTGTAGTGAGCGACAACAGGAATGGCAATTCCTAAACTCACCAGCATCAAAAGAGTATATATTTTGTATGGACTTCAATCACAATTATATGTGGAAAGAGAGTTGGTGATGTCTTAGTTGGTTATCGAATTACCGGAGAAGCCACGGTGATGAAACACATCAAGGATGTCTGTTACGTCCTCATAGAAGACCAACGCATGTCAGACGCTGCCGAACCTTTCGTGCGTTATATAACCGGGCAGTTCGGACAAATCATTAAACGTAGCATCTGCGTATTCACATCTATCGACGTCCGAATTGACTGGGACATAAATTGTTTTCATGCCCGCTTTTTTTGCACCTTCTATATCTGCTTTGGGGTTGTCACCAATAAAATATGATTTTTCTAGACTTACATTGGCAGCACGACAACCAAGTTCAAAGATAGCTTTGTCTGGTTTTCTAACACCTACCGCTTCAGAGACAATAATGCAATCAAATAAATCACCAAATCCCAACGCATGAAAATTACGCTCTTGGAAAGGTGTTTTTCCGTTCGACACCAAGCCTATTTTGTATCCAGAATTCTGGAATCCTTTTAAAGCTGCTAATGCTCCCTTCCTTGGTTTGCAGAATGCACAAAAGGTCAGTAAATATATATTGAGAAGTTCGTCGACAGCCCAATCTGAAATGCCAAATTCCTCGATTAACGACTCATAAACTTTGTCTTTCCGAACCAATCCATTCTGATCGAGTGCTATAAATCGTTCGACGAAATTATGAGAATCGGCAGCGCTCAATCGGAGTGCATCTTTCGCCTGCCACTCTACAAAGTTCCGAAGAGAACCAGATCGATCCAGGATGGTGTCGTCTAAGTCGAAAAAAGCAGCATGCATAAGTTATTCTTATTCTATGGCCGGCTTTGGCCGAACAAAGACACCCGTGATTTACTAATGAGACATGGTCTACGAACGTTACTATTTCTAGCGTGAGTCTCAATGATCAGCTATCTCAACACTTAAGCAATTTTACTCCACGCTAAGTTAATACCAAGTGGAGGGTTATTATGGGCAAACTCGAGATCTGCACAGTAGTTACCAATGTTGTATTTAAGTTCATTTACATGATCTAGCTGTAAATTACTTGATATTGCTGACATGAGTATGTCTGTCAGAGAATGGTGGAAAGAATAATTTTCTTTCGCATCATATTTCTCGAATGTGAAATAATCTAGCCCGTTTGTGTCTTTGAAGGGTTCTGAATTGAAGTATGAATAATCAATGGATGGGGGATTTCCTTCCTCGTACATGCCAAGAATTGGATGTAGTTCTTCCATAAGAAGAGTTCCGCCTGGCATCAATAACGAGGAACAAACTTCCATAAATCTTTGAATATCAGGCATCCAACCTAGTACACCAACCGTAATAACAGCCAAATCAAAGGAGGACAGAAACCTATCAGGAAGTTTATATATGTCTGAACAACAAAACTCGATATCATTCTGTCCTGCAATTTTTGCTAGTTTAACTGCCTGCTTTATAAATGCTTCAGATCCGTCAATACCCAAACACTGTCCAGCACCCTTATTTTTAATTGAAAGTAAATCGATTCCATTGTTGCAACATATTTGTACAACAGACTTATTGTGAACACCATACTTGTCTATGAGATCATTAAAGTCTGGGTTTAAATTATTATATTTATGATTACTAACATCACACACCAATGTCGAATTGATTTTTTCATGCCTAGGAGCTACCTCATCCCATGAGGCGATAGTTCGCGACGTATAAAACTCACTTCTATCAGACACTTCAATTTCCTCCTTCGTGCATAAAAGCATAGCACAGCGACTATTGTTGCCTGCTGCGCTTCTGGAGTTCCCCAGTTTGGGCCGATTTTTAACCTTCCCATTGAGTATTGTGGGCAGTCGGCTCCCCTAAGCAGACGTAAACAGGCTATTGTTCATTTATTAGGGACAGAGTGCCTACGACGCTTTGATCTACTGGAACGCCAGCAGTATCAATCACAATATTTGCTTGCAGCCAATGCTCATAATTTCTGTTAAGCACGTCTTCCCAGGTAACTTTAGTCGACTGTTCGATATCGGTCACTCGTGATTCCACTCGCCGTTTGTGTTCTACCCGGTCGGAGCAAATTATTTCAATTTCCAAAACTGGAACTTTTGCTTCCTCTCCAACTTTCCGCCAAGCACTACGAGTAACTTCAATTGAATTAACGGAATCTGCAACTACTGTCGATCCGAGTGAAAGGTTTTCGGTAGCAACTCTATAGGCAAGTTCGTATCCTTCGCTGTGGACAGTGTTGTAGCCTATTTCCATGAGAGTTTGCTCGAAGGTGTCTACGCGTATATAGGTAGCATTCAGTTCTTGAGCAACACGTTTAGATATGGTGCTTTTCCCGTTTGCTGGTAAACCACCGAATATCAACAACATGATCTACCTCATCAAAAAAAATTAAGTCCGCTTAGGGCCGATTTTTGTTCTTCCTATTGAGTATAGCTCACTGGCAGTACCGTCTCCAAAGCCGACGGATTTCTTCCAAGGGTAGAGACGTTATTTTGGCTGTCTATTTTTTTTAGATCTTGCTTTTCTAAGCTCTCGTTGTCTGGCATTTCGCGCCTTCCTTTTTCGTTCATCTTCTTCGAGGCTCTCTAACGTTGCATCAACTGTATCGAGCAATCCTTGCGGGAATTTTGTACTTTTCATATCCTTCTGCAAAACGTGTAACGTAATTTACCGTAGTGGGTCTTTTAAGTGCAGCGTCATCAGGATCGCGGTCAAAAAAACCAAGAAGCTCTGGCACAACTTGACGAAGAATGGAGCGGTTGTACGAGGTTGGATTTATGCTGCCTTTGTGAGTTAATGCCTTGTCAAAATTCATAAATGCCGCGTGAGGCAGTTCTTCCATCATCTCTACCATATAATCGAAATACATCAAGCCATACCTATGAGCAATGTAATTCTCACTATCAATCACATTGCTCGATGTCGCCAATCAATAACCAAACATATCCATGGGCTCACTGCAACAAGGTTGCAATCTCCCATCGCCGAAATCTACGAGCTTACGAGGGTTCCAACCTCGTTGTAAAAACAAAATAATGTCTTGCTCTATGCCGCCCATAGCTCCGTAGTCAGCATCTCCACCACGCAAAGCGACAACGTCATATAGAGACGAGTAAAAGTGACGAAAATCACGTCTTAATTTTTTAATATTGCTAGCAGCTGTATCTGCAAATTCTACTCTTTCCGGAGCAAGCCACCAGCTCAGAACGAGCCTGTCCATTGGCTGGAACGATCTGCTATAGGGCGGTAAAGGTTTTCCTCTGAAAAAATGTTCCTCAACATCCCACCAATCATCCCTATTGAGGCCTTCTATACCAGGAAGTCTAACTTTTACTTTCTCCCACTCTTTCTCTCGATTAGCCACCCATTTATTGTTTTTTGGCTTCCCTGCTGGCTTGCTATCCTTCATAGGTATCACTCACGCAAAATGAAAAGGTATCTGTCAATCCTAGTGTTTATTCTGATCGAACGCCCACAAAAGAGGATGGAAATGAGTTACCCACCCGGTCGAAATGACCCGTTTGGGCACAGACTGTGTGAAAAAAAATTTCGTTGAAACAGCCTGCGTGACGCTTACAGATTAGTGCAATAGAGTGGGGTTGTTTTGTCCCCAAAGCCGGGCTAACCCTATTGGGCGATTTGCTTGCGCATAACCTCAACTTCGATACCTCGATAATTGCACCGCTCAAAGGAAATCCAACCTTGTTTTTCATAATATTGCACTGCATGTTCAGTGTATAGGTATAAATCTGTTACGTCTGACGCTACAGCCTCTTGCACACATCGCTGGATTAACTGACTGCCAATTCCCTTTTTACGATTTTCTTCCTTCACATACACTGCAGCTAACCAGGGAGATAGATCTGGCTTAGTGCCCATATCGTTTTCAACAATGGCTGCCGAACCGATAAGTTGATCATTCAGCACAGCAACGAAGAAGGTCGGGATTCCCTGGATACGGGCAGTATTACGAATTGCATTTATTCTTTTCTTTAATGTGAACGAAGGACTTATATGATTCCACTCACGATGGTGTAAGCGAGCCAATTCCTCTATGAACTCTGGCTTACAAGCTAGTGGTAATATTTCCAAGGGCCAAGCCTCTTAACGGTCTGGTTAATCGGTGTCTGAATAGTCTAGACCGGACAGCAATGTAAGGTCTGTATTGCCCAATTTACTCCGAAGCAGACATCCAATGAATTATAGCTATGGTGGCTGAGGGCCGGTGTACTATACCGCTACGCGGTAATCAGTCAGTAGTTCTTTTCAGGAGTGAGTCTCCCTCACTCCGGTTTTAACCAGTATAGGCCTGTCCCTTACGCCAGTTGTGTTTTCTACAACGCAACATAGTCTAGTGTCGTCTCGAAATCGGGCGATAGGGGACCTATTAACCACATCAACTCAACGTTGCGCAAGCTCTCTTGTTCAAAACGACGGCTGGATCGAATACGATTAAGGTAACCGTAAATGTAGAGCTTCAGTAATGTGGGGATGATAGCCAAGACGGCCAGTGACCTTTGGATCAACGCGATCAAATCCAATGTTTTCAAGATCGAGTTTCTCTACATAGGCGTCAATAACGCGAATGGGGTTCTCAGGGGAAATGTAGTCGTCGAGTCGTTCCGGAAATAGCGTAGCCTGCGTCCGGTCATGTTCTTCCACGAATCGCTTCATTGGAGACTCCACAACTTACAACATAATTTATACGATGCCTCGTTGCGTTTTTACACAAGTTCTCCCCATTCCGGTCATTTGTTGGGTTCTCCTGAATATTTGCCTTCTGTATTGATTGTATCTGTAGTATTTTCCTGCGCCCTTGTTTCAGTGCATATATTGCATCCGCGAATCAAAGGCTTTGTAGATCATGGAAGATGGAATTTGAGCGGAAGGGCATATGCCTCAAATTCAAAATTGCCAAAAAAGTTCTACAAACGATCCTGGTATGGTTAAAATGAAGCTGTACTAGGTTCTTGTGAGAAAACTTTATTTTTTAGATACATCCTTAGCCCTTAAGCAACAGAGGAAATGAAGCTTATGTCAGTATCTGATGAACCGCAGCAAAACTTGGAGTACGAAACCGATTTTAAGTTAGGACAGGACAATGTTCGTCCACTTGGTCTTGATATTCACAACCCGGTTTTTCTAATTTCAAGTGTAGTCATCTGTGCATTTGTACTTATATCGTTAGCTAATCAGGAGGCGTCAGCGGAGTTTTTCGGCTGGCTGCGACCTTGGCTTACCAGCACTTTTGATTGGTTTCTTGTGCTATCTGTTGATGCAATAACACTTTTCTGTTTGATATTAATTGTTTTACCAGTGGGATCAGTAAGGATCGGCGGCAGTGATGCAAAGCCGGATTATTCCTATGCCGGCTGGATAGCAATGATGTTTGCAGCCGGAATTGGCATAGGTTTGTTGTTTTTCGGTGTGATGGAACCCGTTTACTACAATTTTGCAGAAGGGGGGAACGCAAGTCCATTGGGTATTGATATTACCCAACCAGGAAACGAGTATGCCGGCGTTGTGGGTACCATCCATCATTGGGGCTTGGAAGGTTGGGCTGTCTATGCGGCGGTGGGCTTAAGCCTTGCGATTTTCTGTTACAACCTCAAACTACCGTTAACACTCCGCTCTGCTTTCTACCCAATACTGGGCGAACGAGTCTGGGGCTGGTGGGGCCACGCCATAGATACACTTGCTGTGTTTGCAACGCTTTTTGGGCTAACGACATCACTGGGTTTAGGTGCGCAACAAGTCGCTGCCGGCCTGAATGAGGTTGCTGGTATTGAACCGTCCAATACCGTTACCGTAGTGTTGATTGTCGGGATCACGCTCATCGCACTAGGTTCAGTATGCCTCGGTATGGACAAAGGAGTTAAAAGGCTCTCTGAGATAAACATGGTGGTTGCGGTTCTGCTGTTCCTTTTTGTATTAATTGTTACTGGCGTTGGTACTGCCATCTCGCGCTACGCCAACGTAATGGTAGATTACGTCATCGCGCTACCCGCACTTTCGAATCCCTTTGGACGAGAAGACACTAGCTACTTTCATGGCTGGACCACCTTCTACTGGGCCTGGTGGATAGCTTGGTCGCCTTTCGTAGGCATGTTCATCGCACGAATATCAAGAGGCCGCACTGTCCGTGAGTTTATTATTTGTGCGCTGCTTGCTCCTACTCTGGTTTGTGCGCTTTGGATGTCCACCTTTGGGGGTGCTGCTATCGACATGCTAAATGCAGGCGGAGCAGAAGGCGTAAGAGCTACAGTTATTGATAGCTATGCTCCAGAAGGTGCACTCTTTGGATTCCTCAAAGAACTGCCGCTCTACGGGATCATTGCACCTATCTCGCTATTTCTGATCGTCATCTTTTTTGTCACATCTTCAGATAGCGGCAGCCTGGTCATCGATACCATTACCGCTGGTGGCAAAATGGATGCGCCTGTTATTCAGCGCGTATTCTGGTGTATTCTGGAAGGTCTCGTAGCAATTGCGCTACTATTGGGCGGTGGCTTGAGTGCTTTGCAGGGTGCAGCCGTGTCCACTGGCATACCGTTCACCATTGTCGTTCTTGTGATGTGCTATTGCCTATGGCTTGC
>CALLOA010000075.1 GCA_938005265.1 uncultured Granulosicoccaceae bacterium | reverse complement strand
ATCACCTGGCGCCAGTGCAACATTGCTGGTAAGCAGGGCATCACAAACGGATGTACATCTGAGAATACCGCCACCAAAAGCATTGATTAAAATGGCATCTACCTGAGGATTGGCAATCAAGACATCTATGCCTGCCCGAATTTGATCAACATCAGCCGATGGTGATACGTCCAGAAAATTTGCTGCCCGGACACCGCTGGCCTGCAAGGCATCGTTAGTTGCCATAGCGACTGCCGCACCAAAACCCAGCGTGCCGATATTGCCATCCAGATCGTGATAGTTAAGCCGTGCGACACGTGCATCGTGCTCGGCAACAGTCAGAGAATCATAGGCCACCAACTCTTCTTCGTGACCTTGTCTGAACAGGGCGTTGTCATCCCACTGAATTGAGGCATCAAGCACGACCAGTTCGCCCGTGTCTGTAAATCCGAACGGATTTATTTCAATTAGTGTAGCGTCGCGCTCAACGAAAACACGCAGCATAACGGCAAGCAGTTTTTCAATCCGGGTTGCAAAAGATACATCCAGTTTGAGAGCTTCAAGTACCGCGGTAACAGGTAATCTTGCGGTGGCCTCGCCAATATCCAGTGCTTCGGCGCCAAGGGGAATGCGAGCTATCGCATGCGCATCACTTTGCGATGCCTGCTCAACCAGAACGCCACCCTGACCACTGACGAGAAACATGATGCATCCATTGGGCGCATCAATGGTGAGAGCAATGTAGTACTCGCGCTCGATTTGCGCGTATGCTTCAAGATAAAGTTGCCGAACCAGTCTGCCGCGCGGGCCGGTTTGTCCGGTGACAAGATGCCGGCCCAGCATGTTACGAGCTTCAGATTCGGCTTCTTGCTGATTGTTGACAATCCGGATGCCGCCAAGGTTTCTGCGACTGAACTGAGCGTCATCAGCTGCTGTAACATCGTCAACAGCGCCTACCCGCTGCTGTCTGACGGGGGATTCAAAGTACCCGCGAGCCCGCCCACCCGCCGGGATCTGCGCCTTAAGCACCAACGGCCAGCTTGCCAGATCTTCTGCCAACACTGCAGCTTCCTCTGCACTGGTGGCCAGCTTACCGGGCGGTGTTGTTATCCCGTGCCGCTGTAGAATGGTTTTTGACTGAAATTCTGTCAATAACATCGAATTTAGCTCCTCCCGCTAAAGTCACAGCACCACCTTACCCTTTCAGCTATCGATGGTCATCACGATTTTTCCAAAGTGACCGCTGCTTTCCATCAATTGATGAGCCCTGGCAGCGTCCTTAAGCGGCATAACATCCGACACCAAAGGCTCAATCCTCGCGGCTGCCACATGCGGTACCACAGCCTCTGCGAATCTCGCAATAATGGCAGTTTTCTCGTCCACTGGTCGCGAACGTAACACTGAACCAAGGATTTGCTGACGCTTGACCATCATCATCGCCAAATTCAGTTCTGCCTTTATTCCACCCATTACTCCGATAAGAACCAGCCTGCCATTGAGCGCAAGTGATTTCATATTGCTGGCAAGATAGGCCGCACCGATATGGTCCAGAATAACATCTACACCACGCTTGCCAGTCAGGTTCCTGATTTCTTCACTGAAGTCAGTGGATTTATAATCAATGACATCATCAACACCCAGGGCTTTGACACGCTCAACCTTGCCACTCGATGCAGTGACAATAATTCGACACTGAGGCCGTAACTGTTGCACGATCTGGATGGCTGCCGTGTTGACTCCACCACCACCGCCATGCAGCAGAACAGTCTCCGTATCGGCTAACGCACCCAGCTCAATGACATTAAGGTAGGCAGTAATATAGGTTTCACAAAGGCAAGCGCCATGTACCATCGAGACGGAATCTGGCAGATGGAAGCAATGCCCGCTGTAAGCCACGGCATACTCGGCGTAAGCACCGCCACCCACCAGCGCCGCAACCCGGTCACCAACCTTGAATGCAGTTTCGCCTGTACCCAGGGCTTCCACAGTGCCGGAAACTTCAAGGCCGAGTATTTCAGAATCCCCGGGAGGTGGCGGATAATTCCCCTGCCGCTGCACGATATCAGGCCGGTTAACAGACGTGGCCGCTACCTTGATCAGTACCTGGCCGGGGCCGGGCTCAGGGCGCGGCTGTTCGCCCCATTCCAACACTTCTGCGCCACCTGTTCCATTCGCTACGATTGCTTTCACTATTTTCAGTCCTGTCAGTAGATTTTATCGCCAATGCGGGTAGTCTAAATTATTTGACTTGATTCACATTCAATAAAAAACCTCACGCCGAAAGCGCCATGGAACACACTCTAACAAACCGGCACCGACTGTGATCGAATTCTCACACAACAGCCGTTGCAATAGCGCTGTTGAGCAATAGCCAGCAATTCGACCCATCGATTGGTGGCCATATCAAATTTTGCACCCGCTTGCGATGCAATGTCAGACACAGTCTGTATCATTGCGGCATGGAACGTCACAACAGAAAGATGCTGTATACAGCCGAAGCAGGCAATACATCGTTGCGAAATGCTGCTGCCAAGTTTGTAGCAGCACGCTTTGCAAAAAATCAGGAACAGGTTCCTTTGCACAGCGCTGCGCGCATAGAAAGCTACAGCACAGTCACTGTTTCAGGTGCCAGCTCAGAGGGCCTGGATCGCTGTGCTTACACGCTAGGCAAATGGCAGCATACGCAGCCTGCTTCAAACAATGGACGTAAGCGTCATCACGATGATCTGGACTCGCATTTCCCCGGCATAAAACGCAAGCGCGAATCCAAAACCGCAGCTGACACAGCGGCCCGTGAAGAAACTGTTTCGATGTCAGACAACAACGATGCTGTAGCAACAGAATCGACAAAATCGGCAACAACAGATTCAGTTGCAAACTTTGCAGACTACGCAAAACAGGTTACGAGTAACAATAGAATCCAAACACCGGTTGACAGCGACAAACCCAGCGAAAAACCGGAAATTGAAAACGGGGAACGACTGGTAACTGCTAGCAAAGGCATCGTTGCAGATGCTACAGAACAAGTGCCCCTGGTCCGTCACGCAGCAAATGCCAGCCGCTATATTAGCGAACCTGATAAATCAAACGAATATTCCGGTGTGGAGAGACGATCAGCCGTTGATCGACGCGAATTCTCCATCAAAACCCTGGTGCATTGCGCCAGACATCCACAACGTGCGAAAGGCAGACGTAAAACGGATGCTCGTTACCCACTGCTGGATGTATTCGATGGCAGCGCGATGTTTCTCGCCGTGGCATTGACCGCGCTGTCATTATGTGATGCCTTCTTTACTCTAAACATACTGGCACACGGTGGTCAGGAAATAAATCCGTTTATGAATTACATGCTGGGTTACGGCACCTTTGCCTTCGTTGCCAGCAAAATGTTTTTCACTGCAGTAGCCGTAGTCGTACTGACCGGAGCCGGTAATTTCGTGTTGTTCAAGCGAATTCGCGTAAGGAGCGTGCTGGCGATACTGACAGGATTGTATGCGGGTTTGATTGTCTACGAATTGTTGATACTGGCAATGGTGTAGCACGTAAGCTTATTTACCGAGAACACGAACCAGCAACAAGCAGATTCATAAACGGCAACAGATCAAAAGCAACAGGCATTTTCATATTGCAAGTGCCCATTGAATTCATGCATATATATAAAAAAGATAAAGCCGGGATGTTTGATCCCTGCTGATTCAGCCTACAACGGCTGAATCAAACCGGGAAACAGGTTATTAGCTCAGTTTCATCGCATCTGTTTCTGTCTGCTTATTCGCCTGTACATTCGAGTTGGCAACCGATGGATGGGTCGTTCGTTGCAGCAATGGGCTTACCCTGCCATTGCGACCCTTTTTACAGTGGGCAGTTTTTGCTTCAGCCGATTTATCTGAATCACAAATCCCGGCTGTATTGTCGCCAACAGTCTCGACGTCTTTTGCCGTCTTCTTACTTGAACAACTCGGCTGCTTCGAACCCTGTTTGCCAGTTTTAGTATCAGAGTCGATCAACAGTCCTGCTGCACGACGCCGTTCGTCACGAGGTGGCACCGAAAAAGTGTCCCGATAACATTTGCTGAAATGCGGCGCGGAAACAAAACCACAGGCCAAAGCAATATCGACAATCGGTTTGGAGGTTTGCAACAACAACTGACGCGCTCTTTCCAGACGCAATTCAAGATAGTAACGAGTTGGCACGCAGTGCAGGTAACGCTGGAATAATCTTTCCAGCTGACGCCTGGAGAGGCCAACGTGGTGGGATAATTCATCCAGCGTCATTGGCTCTTCGATATTCGCCTCCATTAACGATACAGCTTCTGCAAGTTTGGGCTGGCTGGTACCAATACGCTGGGTCAGAGGCACACGTTGGCGATCGTGTTTGTCGCGAATTCGCTCACACATAAACTGTTCGGAAATAGATGTTGCCAGTTCGACACCGTGTTTTTCACGGATTTCATGCAACATCATATCGATCGGCGCGGTACCACCTGCACAGGTATAGCGATCACGGTCAATCTCGAAAAGTTCAGGAGAGACAACCAGATGAGGAAACTCTTCTCTGGCGCTGGCGATATTTTCCCAATGGATGGTAAATCGATAGCCATCCAGCAAGCCAGCACGTGCCAGCACCTGGCTTCCGGTGCAAACGGCACCCAATACCACTTGTGCCTTGGCTAGACTCTTGAGCCACTGAATAGAGGCATCGCAGGCTAGCCGATGAACGTGCAGTCCACCGCAAACAAAGATTGCATCGAAGGCATCGTATCGCTCCAGTGTAGCAACTGAATAATCAGGCTGGAATTTGAGACCGTTACTACAGGCAACAGATTCGCCCGTTTCTGTCACCGTCGCCCAGCTATAGAGAGGCTCTCCACTGAGCTGATTAGCCATGCGCAGCGGTTCGATTGCTGAGCTGAAAGCTACCATTGAGAAATTGTCGAGTAGCAGAAAGCCTACGCGGGTAACCGAATCATCGGATTTATTCGCAATCACGCTTTAAACACCTATGGGGATAATAGTCAAAACCAGCGTAAACTAAGCGATGCAGGCTAACGCTGACAAGCTATTTCTGACGTCTTTGCGATGCCGGTGTTAGTTTCGCCTGATCTGGATCACCCAGATCAGTGCATTTGACACCATCAGGACCCAAAACGACCATTAATTGACATTATTTTGCACGGTGGCGTTTTTTCGCCAGCCTGTCCAGCAACCAGAAGGCCTTTTGGGGTGGCCGGCAGAGACCGCTGTCAGCGTCTGCGTCTGGTAGCCATAGACGACGAGTAATCACGACGAATAGTCGATCAAAAGCAGCAATCAAAAACAGCGATCAGAAACGCCTAGTAATTGGCATCTGCCACAGCGCTCTTCTTGCGCTCTACATATTCCCGCAATTCATCACTCACTGCCTCATCAAGCGGTGGCGCTTCATACTCTTCCAAGGCCTTTTGCCATAGTCCGTTGGCTCGCTTGAGTGCGTCCTGCGACCCCTCCGACTCCCATTGCTCAAAGCTGTTGTTGTCGGCAATTGATGAACGGTAGAACGCCGTTTCAAAATTCTGTTGCGTATGCTCACAACCAAGAAAATGCTGGCCAGGCCCGACTTCCTTCAGCGCTGACATGGCAAGACCGTTGTCACTCAAATCGACACCCTCCAGTAACACGCCCAGCATGCCTGCCTGATCACAGTCCATCATGAATTTCTCATACCCCATGACCAGACCACCTTCCAGCCAACCGGAAGTATGCAACATGAAATTCACACCGGCCAGTGCCGCGGTCTGCATGGTATTGGCCGCTTCATAAGCTGCCTGCGCATCAGCGACTTTAGAGCCACAAAGCCCGCCACCACTTCTGAAAGGCACTCCCAGGCGGCGCGATAGAGCTGCGGCGACATACATGACCAGCGACGGTTCCGGTGTGCCGAAAGTCGGTGCTCCGGATTGCATCGACACAGCGCTGGAAAAGGTTCCAAACACCACAGGCGCGCCCGGCTTGACCAGCTGCACGAACGCCATACCTGCCATGGCTTCAGCCAGTATCTGTATGCAAGTGCCCGCCACTGTAACCGGCGACATGGCGCCCGAGAGAATAAATGGCGAGATGACACAAGCTTGATTGTTGCGCGCATAGATCTTCGCAGCACCGAGCATTGTGTCATCAAACGTCATTGGCGAATTTGCATTGATGAGGCTGGTCATGACGGTTTTCTGTTCACCGGTTTCGCCATCAATAAAATTGTCACCAAATGCAATCCTTGCCATGTCGACACTGTCTTGTGCACGCTCCGGTGCTGTTACCGACCCCATAAATGGCTTGTCAGACAAACGCAGATGCGCATCGATCATATCCAGATGACGCTTGTTAACCGGCAGATCAACCGGCTCGCAAAGTGTACCGCCCGAATGATGCAAATGCGGTGTGCTATAGGCAAGTTTGACGAAATTGCGGAAGTCTTCAATCGTCGCATATCGACGGCCACCCTCAAGATCACGTACAAACGGCGGTCCATAAGCGGGCACGAGGACCATATGATCACCACCGATTAACACATTGTTGGCCGGATTCCTGGCATGCTGTGTATAGATGGACGGCGCTGAATCCTGAATAAGCTTGCGACACAGACCGCGCGGGAAGTGCACACGCTCACCTTTGACAGTAGCCCCCGCGTCGCGCCAAAGATCCAGTGCTTCTGCATCATCACGAAAATCGATACCTATTTCTTCAAGAACCGTCTCGGCGCTTTCCTCAATGCGGCTCAAGCCCTCTTCGTTCAGTACATCGAAGACCGGAATTTTGCGAGTGATGTAGGGCTTGCTTATGCCTGCCGCGCTACGTGCCGCCCGTTTAGCGGCCCGTGCACCTCCGCGTTTTCGTCGCGCGCGTGAAGGGACGCCTGAATTGGGTTCCGTTGATTCTTCATTCATGGGGACGACCTACGTAAAACAGCTATCGAATCAGTGAAAGTAACAGATCCGTCATTGCTCATATGTGAAATAGCCGACCTTGACTGCAACTGATTGCGGCTAGTAAGGCATTTACTTGTGGTAAAGCGACCTGCAACTGCGCACCAGGTCTTCCTGTTTTTCATTCTGTATTCGTCTGGGATTGTCCTGGCGCACAGTGATTATCGCCTCTTCAGGGTCCATACCCATCTCCACGAGGATTCGCGCTGCCATCATGCCGGTGCGTCCAAGCCCGGCATAGCAATGAAAAATCACTCGTTCACCGATACGCAGTGCGTG
>CALLOA010000074.1 GCA_938005265.1 uncultured Granulosicoccaceae bacterium | reverse complement strand
TTGATTTGTGCCCAGCCGGTAATCCCTGGCTTGACTGCATAGCGTGAGTTCAATGCCGGAATGACGTGTTTGAATTTCTCATCCAGCGGTATCGGGTGTGGGCGAGGACCTACCAGAGACATGGACCCTTGCATCACGTTGAAAAGCTGAGGCAATTCGTCAAGGCTGGTTTTTCTTAAAATCGCGCCAATTCGGGTAACACGAGGGTCATCCTTTTGCGCCTGCTTGAAAGTGCCTCCATAGTCCTGATACATGGTCCTGAACTTGTAAACCTTGATGATTTCGCGGTTTCTCCCGCGACGCTGTTGGCAAAACAGGGCAGGCCCTGTGCTGTCGAGCTTGATCAGGATTGACAGGATGGCCAACAAGGGCAGGAATACCAGTAAAGCTGCACCGCCGATAACAAGGTCACTCAGACGCTTGAAAGCCGCATCAAAGCCCACAATGGGCGTTATGGGAGTTGGGTCACTATTTACAAAGGTACGCCAGACCTGCACCGGAGGCTTGTTCTCCTCACGTGTAGGTGCATTGGCAGATTCTATTAGTTCCACGTTCTTGTTGTTGTTTTCTATGGTTCTAAGAATTGACACACGGAGCTCCCGAATACTTTATTTTTGTTCTTCTTGCTGCAGGAAGGATAATACAGTATGTCATTGTGGTATTTGTGTACAGCCTGTGAACTTTTTGTGAAAACTTCACACTTTTGCCTGAAAATCAGTCCAGTTGTTCGCGATAGTACGCATAGTGGCTGGCGGTTGCTTGCGACGAATTGTTCATCAAGCAGCCATTCACAGTCACCCCGGAGAAACTCAGGCGTTTCAAGGCTTCATTCATCTGCCCTTCAGTCACTTCGCCTTCCTTAACGACCATTAAGCTGGCACCGGCATGGCGTCCAATGGTTGCAGCCGTGGATACACTGAGAATAGGTGGTGTATCAACAATTGCAATGTCGAATCGTGGTGCGACGACTTGCAGGAATGCACCGAATTCCTTTTCTGTAGGGGCTTCGCGCAATGCCGCGTCTCCAATAAAACCTCGCGGGATTGCATAAAGATTAGGTACTGAGGTGGCTCGCACAGATTCTTTCAACTCGGACTTGCCTTTAACAACCTCTGGTAATCCGGGCCCTTGTGAAACCCCCAGAGACTTGTGAATCTGGCCACGCTGGTAGTCAGCATCGATGAGTAAAACACGCTTGCCGGTTTGTGCCAGCAGGACAGCTATGTTCATGCTGACAAATGATTTTCCCATTGCCGGTAGCGGGCTACAGATCATCAGTACGTTACTGGATGCATCTTCCATAACATCATCCAGCATGGAACGCAGGCCTCGCAGGTTTTCTACTGAGTAATCATCCGGTTTTTTAACTGCAAGTACGTTGGCAGCCGGAAGGTTTTCACTATCGCTGCTGCCGGGCAACATTCGCCTTGGGTCAACTATCGCTGATGCTGTACCAAGACGCTTTTGAGCACTACTGCGCGGGATGTTCATAAATACCGGTAACCCCGTTGCACGCTCCAGTGATTCCTGGTCACTGATAACAGTTGACAGAGCTGAACGCAGTGTCAGATAGACGATGTAGCAGAAAATGGTACCCAGTGTTGCGCCTACCAAAGCAAGTAGCGCATTGGGTGAAATGGGTTTTTTAGGTACTTGTGCTTCATCCCAGACACGGACAGAGCCTTTGTTGCCACCCAGGGCATGGCTGCGAGTTTGAAACTCTTCATCAAGATCTGAAAATATGCGACGTGCAGTCTCGGCCCGTAACTCCAATTGACCCAGATCACGTTCAACGTTTGGTGAGCTCGTTATCTTGCCTCTCTCGACATTGATGCGGCGTTGCATGGCATCAATTTCCTTGTTTAATTTACGCAGGCTCGGGTGTACGTCTGTATAGCGTTTCGTCAGTTCATCACGATCGAATAGCAGGTCGTTCAGTTTACTTTCAAGGCGGCTCACTTCACGCATGACCAGATCGTTTTGCAGATCGACGTTAACAGCACCGCGTTGGATACGATAGGCTGCGAGCGCTGCTTCTGCTGCTTCCATTTCACGTTTTGCAGCCGGTAGTGACTCTTCTACATATTTGAGTTTTTCAAGTGACTGGTTGGAGTCCGCACCAAGCTTTACGTCACGATACTGGTAGGCGATAGCGTTGAGCAGATTGGCCGTGTCTGCCGGATTTTCGTTGCGGTGAAAGACTGAAATCATGCGCGAATTTTCATCAGAAGTTTCTGCGCGAAGATCGCTCTGTAGCTGGCTTACCGTTTCCTGCGTGGACTTGCGTGTCACATCGAACTCAACGCCTTCCAAGGCTTGTAGCGAAGTTACCGTGAGTTCCATCGGGTCCAGTGGTGTCAGTTCCACAATAAGCGGTTCACCAACATCAGCCCTTTCGATCAGAATCTGTCCGTCTTTCTTTACGCTGTAGGAACCACCACCCAGTGAAGTGAAGGTGAGTGCTTCATCTTCCCATTCAAAGGGTACGGTCAGGTTGCCGATGGCAAGTGATTCGTTGTTCCAGGCGAATGAACTTGCAAATGATTGCCCTGAAAGCCATTTACCGAGTGCCGGTACACGTTCAGTTACATCACCCAACACAGGCATTTTCTTGGCTTGTACTTCGTAGGCCAGGCTGAATTGTTCAACCACAGGCATGAGAACCGGGCGCGACAGCATGATATTGACTTCTTCGGTTACTGGTGGCCTGTTCCAGTCAGTGGTACCACCGGTGGAGTCGTCAGCAACTCCGCCTCGTTCTTGCACTTCTATAAGTGCTTTGGCTTCATAAACGGGAGTAGCGCTGATCAGGTAAAGCGTTGCGAGCAAGATGCCTAGCAGCAGCATCATGAAAAGTCCCAGCTTATGGCGCAGCAGCAGGCGCAAATATTCTTTCGCGTCGCTGGTGGCAGGGACTGTCGAATAACCGCGCAAGGCAGCCTGATTCGGCATGTAGGGATTGATAGTTTTCATTATTAAATCGCTTGTTCCCGGCGTGCTGACGCCTCGATTTTCCCGCGTTTTGTGGGCCGTAGTGCAGTTGCCCACCGGCTCCCAGAGAGCACCAAATTTGCAAAAGATTGTTCAAAGTATAGACAGGCAAAACGATTTCTGAACACTGCCTTACCCGTCAAGCCACTGTCTCACGTATGTAATCGGCCCATCTCGACAGTTCTGCACTGAATTTGGCAGGAATTAGGTGTAATAATGCTACTGCCTATGCATTGTTAAGCGATCTACTCACATGGTTTCAGGCCGAATGTGAAGTCAGCCGCAGCCTGCAGATGAATAACAATACTTTCGTTAGAAACTAAATACTCACTGTGCGAATTATATTGACTGCCGTAAACGTTGTTGATTGCGAGCTCGACATAGTCCCGAAAGTCAGACCTTCGCCCCTGTTGATTCCGTGGTGGCAATCGAATCCGCGTAAGGTTTTTTACCGACCTTCATTTTGCTGACGCTATCGAAAAACCAGATACACCTGTTAATGGGCGATCTGACAAAGGGCGATCTGACATCCAGCTTGTTTTAAGCCTGGTAGGGGTGTGTTACGACCGGGCAGATGGTAACGTGAGAAGCCTTAATCTGAAAGGCTTACAGCCGCTTGCCACAAAAGTTTTCCAGCTTCAGATAGGCCTACCCAATCTGTCTATTTCAGCGAGCTGCGCTGAGGTGTTCAATAGTCCAGAAAAGGCCTTCAGAGAAATCAAACTCTTAGAGTTACTTAAGTTGGGCAGGCGCGAAAGTGGAGGGCTTTGGCTGGTGTTCAACAAAGGCTATTGTTAGCCGCCGGTTGTTCTATGACCACATGGAAACATAAGTCATGATGTGGTTGTCTGAGCATGCAGGATTTCGAGTGTAATAATATTTTGTTACATTGAGCCAGAATAAAACTGGCGGGTTCTGGATCAATCGCGAGGTGCCTTCTGTATTGCCGAACAAGCCGCTCGGGCGGGTATAATCTCGCCTCCTTGTTTTGCTTGATACCCCTTGGCATTCGCCGAAGAAAGTCGTAGCGCCGAAGAAAGTCGGAGTCTGGATTATGCTGAAAACCCCCTATTTATTATTTCTCGGTGATGCCGCCGATCCGCTTGCAGCCAAAGTGGCCCAGGGAGTCAAAGACTGGCGCCCTGACTACTCGGTTGGGCAGTACCGTCTGGCGGATTGCAATGCAGACATGGGGCTTCCGGATCTCGACATAAAGGCGGCTGCTGAAGCAGGCGCTAAAACACTGGTTGTAGGTGTTGCCAATCGTGGCGGTGTTATTTCGGATGCCTGGATTAAGGTGTTCGAAGAGGCTTTATTAAACGGGCTGGACATAGCATCCGGATTGCATAACCTGCTGCGTGATATACCTTCGCTGGTTTCACTAGCTGAAAAGCATAAGCGGAAGTTAATTGATGTCCGTGTGCCAACGGTTGAGTACCCGATTGCCAATGGAAAAAGACGCAGCGGAAAGCGTTGCCTGGCGGTGGGCACTGATTGTTCCGTCGGAAAGATGTACACCGCCTTGTCGATGGAGAAAGTCATGCGCGAACGTGGCATGAAAGCAAGCTTTCGTGCGACAGGTCAAACTGGCATTCTGATCACCGGTGATGGCGTACCGTTGGATGCGGTAATCGCAGATTTTATGGCAGGCTCGGTTGAGTACCTGACTCCTGATAATGATCCGGACCATTGGGATTTGATTGAAGGTCAGGGCTCGCTCTACCACGCCTCGTATTCAGGTGTAACAATGGCACTGATACATGGTGGAGCTCCCGACGCGCTGATTCTCTGTCATGAGCCAACGCGTGCTCATATGCGTGGCTTACCGGAATATTCACTACCTTCGTTGGCTGAACTTCGTGATACAGCAGTAACACTGGCCAGAGTCGTAAACCCTGATGTCAAAGTAACAGGGGCATCGATAAATACGTCAGCCTTGGATGATACGAAAGCGCGACAACTGCTGGACAGTATCGAACAGGAACTGGGGGTCGCCGCTGTTGACCCGTTTCGCTATGGTGCAGATCGACTCGTTGATGCGCTGGCTTGATCTATATCACTTCACTGAATCCGGGAGACTCTGATGAAAAAACTTAACGTCTCCAGAGAAGTTTTTCAGCTTGCCGAAGTATTCACTATTTCTCGTGGCTCCAGAACCGCAGCCGAAGTAATAACAGCAAGTGTCACAGCCGGCGGCTTTACCGGCCACGGCGAATGCGTACCGTATGCTCGTTATGATGAAACTCTGGATACTGTGGAAGAGCAACTGCGCTCGCTGGCAAGTGATCTAGCAAATGACATGGATAGAAGCGCACTTCAGTCGGCCTTGCCTGCAGGTGCTGCACGTAATGCTCTTGACTGTGCTTTGTGGGATCTTGAGGCGAAGACCACTGGCAAGCCCGTTTGGCAACTTGCCGGTTTACAGGCTCCGGGGACAGTGGTGTCTGCCTATACCTTGTCACTGGGTGATGCGGCCTCCATGCAAAGCAAAGCTTCAGAACATGCCCATAGACCGTTGCTGAAGATCAAGCTGGGTGGTGGTGAACACGACATAGAAAGGATTCAGGCGGTGCGCCGTGGTGCTCCTCAAACGACGATAATTGTAGATGCCAATGAAGGCTGGAGTCGTAGCGAGTATGAAGAACTGGCACCTGTATTACTGGACTTGGGCGTTGCTATGGTGGAGCAACCGTTGCCATCTTCCGATGATGCCGCACTAGCTTCCATGGAACGCCCCTTACCGGTTTGTGCGGACGAGTCCTGTCATGACTCAGGCTCCCTGGCAGCTGTTGCCGGAAAGTACGATGTCGTCAATATAAAACTCGACAAGACCGGTGGCCTGACCGAAGCATTGGCTTTGCGTTCCAAAGCGATTCAACAGGGTTTTGAGATAATGGTGGGCTGCATGGTGGGCAGTTCACTTGCCATGGCTCCAGCCATACTGGTGGCACAGGGAGCCAGGTATGTAGATCTCGACGGGCCATTATTATTAGCGCAAGACCGTTCTCCCGCGCTGCAGTTTAACGGGTCCATTATCAGCCCGGCACAGGCGGAACTCTGGGGCTGAAGCGTATTATGAAACTCCAATCCATAGAAACGTTTACAACCGCACCACCTGATGGCATCGGCGGGGCCTGGTGGTTGTTTGTCCGCATTACAACTGAAGACGGTGTCACTGGTATCGGGGAGTGCTACGGAATTCCATTCTCTCCTGATGTGGCACAGCGAATGGTCGAAGATACGTTCGAGCGCTACATCGCTGGTAGCAATGCGCATGATGTAGAAACCCTTTTTCGCCGTGTCTATTCTGCGGGTTTTACGCAACGCCCGGATGTGTCGTTGATGGGTGTTTTCAGCGGGATTGAAATTGCTGTCTGGGACATTCTGGGCAAACTCAGTGGCCAGCCTGTTTACAATTTGCTGGGCGGTTGTTTTCATCCACGGCTGCGTACCTATTCCTATCTTTATCCAGCGGGTCTGGATAGCGTCCCCGGTGATGTACAGCAGGGTGATGTCTATCATGATGCTGATGCCGCAGCTAACCGCGCACTTGATTATCTCAAGGCAGGATTTACTGCCGTGAAACAGGATCCGGCTGGGCCTTACAGTTTTCAGGGTGGTCGGGAATTATCGCTGGAGGAATTGTCACGCTCTGAAAATTGCGCACGCCGATTGCGCGAAGCGCTGGGTGACCGGGCTGATATTCTATTTGGTACTCATGGGCAGATGACTACGGGTTCTGCTATCCGTCTGGCAAAGCGTCTGGAAATCTCTGACCCACTGTGGTTCGAAGAGCCCTGTCCCCCTGACCAAACCGGTGCGATTGCCGAGGTTGCCGCGTCCACAAGCATACCCGTCGCGACTGGTGAACGACTGACCACTCGAGCTGAATTCTTTGAAGTCCTGAAGGCTGGTGTGAGAATCCTGCAACCTGATATCGGCCGTTCGGGCGGGATCTGGGAAACAAAAAAAATTGCAGTAATGGCAGAGCTGTTTAATGCGCAGGTTGCCCCGCATATATACTGCGGGCCGGTAGCCCATGCCGCCGCCGCTCACGTGGCTTTCAGTTCGCCATCATTTCTGGTGCTGGAAACAATCCTGACAGAGTTTCACTCCAAAGTGATAAAGCGCCCCTTGCAGTGGCAGGATGGCTATCTGCTGCCGGGTGTTGAACCCGGCTTGGGTATTGAACTTGATGAAGAAGTTATCGCAAGTCATCCGGTTCCGGAACAGACCTCTTTGCATTTGGAGATGTGTCCTTATCCATTGCCGTCAGACAATAATGCGACGATAGAACAATTGCACGCCCTGCATAAAGACGGGTGACGGTTACTGTCGGTGATTGGCAATGCCTTGTGCCTGGTGTTTTTGCTCAGGCGAATTACTTGGTGGGAATTACTCGCTGTGATCGATTAACAGTTGCCGAGCATAGTTGCCGTTTGTGCCAGCCTGATCAGGAGAATTTCCGGCCAGAGAAGTGCAGGGTGCGGTGAGCACCCTGCCATGCAGATTGTACTGAAGATTGTACTGAATAGACTGAGTGCTATCAGTGCTTCATGTAGTTTTCCGGAGTGTTTTCCACGATGTACTTTGTAGCTTCCAGAATACCTGACCGAATAGCTTTCTCCATTGGCGTACGTGAGTAAGACCCTAATGCGCCACCCATTGCTCCACCACCAGTCAGTGCGCCAAGAGCTGCCCCGAAATTCCTGTCGGTTGCTTCAGTTTTAACACTGGTTGCAGCCAATACTTCTGTTGTGTTGGCATCAACGATTCTGATATCGAGTGACATTTCCGACTTGGTTTTAGCACCTGTTACAGCGCCTAACAGTGCGCCAGCACCGCCACCTAACAATCCGCCAACCGTACCGCCGGTTCCTGATGTGCCGGGAGCCCAGCCGGTGATTGATGCGATAACGATAATGTCAGTGCCTTGAACAGAACCCTTTTTGACACCACTGCTGTCCGTTAATCCGGATTCTTGCAATTCGATTTCAGACTTGACGGAGCTGATTCGGCTGCGTTCCAGTACGCGGTAGCGTTTACTTTGCACAAGAGCCGTGGTCAGCATATCTTTCAGAGCCTTGGCATGGGCTACCTGTTGGCGAATCGAGTAGGAAACACCCCCGCCAGGTAAACCGATTCTTGTGCTGGATGAACCTGCATTCCATTCGAAATCAGTAACTGCGACGCGGGCACGCGGTCCATTGTAAGGAGGCAACTCATCAGCAACGCTTTCCCCAACTGTGCTGACGACGGTGCTTTGCGGTTTTATTGCTTGTTGCAGGCAGCCACTGAGCAGCAAACTGACCGCGATCGCAGGTGCTACGATGGCGACGCGCAACTTGCTCGCTTTTAAAGGATTATTCATGAATTTCACTCCAATTACTCGTTAATTTAGATTCGCCCGGAACCACCCCTACAGCGCCTGGTCCTCAGCATTAGTCTGTTGAAGAACCCATCTCGAAAAGTTCCGCCGAAATTGTAACCAATTATTATTTTTATACTACCCGGCTATTGAATCATTAAATGGCAACTGACAACAACAGCGAGCAGAAGGTAAAACACTGATCTTTCCGGCCGAATCACAAATTTGCGGTGCTGGTAATTTGACTATTGAGCAGATACCACACTTTTGCCCAATTGGTTTGCTTGACAGGCCTGACTGGTTTTGATGGTATTAAATTCCCATTGATAAGGTTTGAGGTTATTATAGAGAGGACCAGCCAGCTATTCAAGCCAAAGTCGTCGACTTTGTGTGCGGATTAGATGGGTTTTACGCGTTGTCAGTGAGCACTTGTAGAAAATGTAGCCCCGCAGGCCGGGAAAGCGAGGCTGGGTGGAAAGGCAGCTATTGGTGAAAAATTCAGGCTTTGCCAATAGTCATATAGGCATGAACATAGTCCATCGCATGCCCCGTGGGGTTTTCTTCGACCATGTTTTGGTAAGTTGCATAGTAGTTCTCGATGATTTCCCGGCGTTCTTGCGCATCTCTTTTCGCGGATAGACCCGCATGAAAAATGCTCTCATTCCATGTTCTGATGGTTGGAATATAGTCCCGGGCAAATTTCTTTGCATCCCCGTGTTTTTCGAAATCTTCTGCGAAGGGGCAGCGCACGCTGTGGGTTTCTATAGAATCCAGTCGTAAACCTGCCTTGGCCACTTCGCTGTTCTGGTTTTCAAAGGGGCTTGCAAACTCTTCCACCGTGTTGTAGTACTGCGGCAAAGTCATCGAGCTGTACTCCTCAGAGGTAATCACACCGTCATCGACAAAGCGTTGCCAGATTGAGTTAAAGGTATCGAACATGTTCATACCGTCGGTAGCGCCGAGGTAGTGACCCTGTTCGTCACGGCAGAAATTTGCAAACACCAGTTTGCCACCGGTCTTTAGTTCACGTGCTCGGTGCAATAATATGGTGGCCCAGTCTTGCTGTGCCTGTTTACTGAATTCTTCAAGCTCGGCACCCGATGCTCCTACCATGTGTACGTGATCACTAATATTGCAAGGCTTGGCACTCAACCAATGCATGGCGGTTGCCGAGAATCCCAGATGCAGGCTGTCAGCAGGTAAAACAGATGTGTAAAAAGAAGCGCCTGATTGTAATATTCTGAGATCGTCGATTTCGTTCAGGTAGGTATCAAAATCAGTCAGTCCATGAAGGATTTGCACTAGCGCATTGAAGTCGTTGCGTGCCTGGTCTGCATAAACAATTTGAATGTCGGCCGTTGATTGAGCACGAATGTGTGCAGCGACTTTTCTCCACAGATCAAGTGATGTACCGCCGTCTGCACAACCCATATCAGAAAAATTCCAGTAGGCCGATGGCCCGGCAGCTGCACTGGATGATCTGACAGCATCCAAAGCATCTATAACTCTTGGCAGCGTGTAGTCAATGACATGTTTAGCGCCAATAGTTGCAAGTGAATACAAGCCGCCACCGGACATTGTGATGTTATCTGCCTGAACGTCGCTCATGGTTTAACAGTTCCTGCGTGTCGCCTTCACGTGTGTGTGGCCTGGATTTCTACTTTAAATCAGAAATTAAGAGAGATGTCCCGGTGTTCCGCGTTGCAGCGAGCAACATACAGTGCCTGCTCGCGAGTTAAACGATCTTGTTGCCGTATTCCCAATGTGCCTTTTATGTTCTGCTGGTAAAGCTCCAGATCGTCGCCGATCGCATTGATGGCCGCCTCGCGCCATTCCAACTCCTTGTTGTATTCCTCCAGCGCCGTGTCGATAGACTTCAGGGCTTTTTCCTTGTCTTGTTTCTTCGATTTCAGAGCTGATCGTGCTTTGGATACTGCTGATTTTATTTTAGATGCGCCTTCGATATCGCCAAATTCACTTGATAACTCCTTTAAGGGATCGAGCATGGCTTCAGGTTCACTATCTTGAATCTCAGTCTTTACGGCTTCGAGTTTTGGCCGCAGGGCTTGCAGATCGCTCGTACCAGCCAACGCTGCATTCAGAGTTGCCACAGCGTCGTAACTTGCGTTGCCACTCTTTCTGAAATTGCTGCGGGCAGTAGCTTCCTCCTTATTGAGCTGAGCAAAGGTGTCGTTCTGTGCTTGCCAGCTTTCAGGGGTTGTTGCCCTAAGAGCCTCTTGTCGGGCTTTCGCAGTTTCGATGCGTTCTTCCAGCTGCGCTTTTCGAGCCTCAAGCGTTTCTGCTGTACCGCCATTGGCGACACGTCGCAGTGATGTCTCCAGTGCGTCGATGATTTCTTGTTGCTCCCTTATATCCCGCTCAATACGCCGCACCTCACTGTGAATTGGTCTGTAGTCATCTGTCGCACTGGCAACTGCCTCACTGCTGCTCTTGATTTCGTCAAGCTGATTGATGGAGGATTCCGCTTCATCGAAACTTGCTAGTACAGACTTTCTTGTTTTCGAGGGTAGCATCGAGAAGTCCAGCGATCTGGCTGTCTGGATAGAAGCCAGCAGCTGCTCACGATTGGCTGAGATTTCGCCAGCGCTATACTCGTCAATGCAATATTGCAGCTTCGGGTTTCTCGGTGGTGGTGCAGTCTCGGATAACAGAGACATTCGGTTTGGCAGGTAATTAACTAGAGGTGGATAGTACCCGACGATCGCCAAAGCGATCAGTTGCAGAATGATAAATGCAATAACACCCTTGTACATATTAATCGTTTTAACCGCCTCCGGTGCTACGCCGCGCAAGTAAAACAGCGCAAATCCGAACGGGGGTGTCAGGAAGGATGTCTGGATGTTCAAACCGATCATCACGCCCAGCCATACGGCGGTGATATTCGCACCCGGGTCAGCCAGCAAAATCGGAGCAACGATGGGTACAACTACCACCGCGATCTCGATAAAGTCGAGAAAGAATCCGAGCACGAATATCACGGCCATGACAATAATAAACTTGGTCCAGAAACCGCCGGGCAAACTGTTGAGATAGTCGCGAACCAACTCTTCACCGCCAAACGCCCTGAATGCTGCAGTGAGCATGGCAGCACCCAGCAGAATGATAAAAACCAGAGATGTTGCCTTGGCGGTTTCTATCATGACCTCATGCAACGTGTTGTTTCTGTTTACCCTTATGCCGCTCCAGATCATGGTCAGGATTAGTACACCCACAACAATGAGTGACAGTATCAAACCCAGCATATCGCGCTCGGTTTTTATATTCTTGATGTTGGTGTCAAAGAAATACAGCACCAGTGCAATACCGGCCATGGCAATGACTGCCAGGATCGCCGGGACATATCGACGCTTGCCTTCGTGCAAGCGATAGCCCGCCATCAACAATGCACCGACTGCACCGATCGCACCCGCCTGATTCACGGTTGCGATGCCGGTGATGATGGAGCCGAGTACCAAAAAAATCAGCGCCAATGGTGGTACCAGAGTGCCAAGCACCGAACCGAGGAATTTAAAATCAAAATTACCTTCGAGCTTTACCGCCGGGGCGTTTTTCGGTCGCAATATGGCAAAGAAAAGTATGTACAACATGTACAGGCCAACCAGCACCAGCCCCGGGAACAATGCACCAAGGAACATTTCACCAGCGCTGGTCGAGGTAACAGCAAACTCCGAGGGCATGCTTAATTCGCCTGTCGCCGCTTTGTGCAGGGCTTTTCTGGCAGTACCTGCCTGATCGGTGGCTGAAGCCAGTTGGTCTGCAAGAATAATCAGTACGATAGAGGGTGGAATTATCTGCCCCAGTGTTCCTGATGCGGCAATGGTGCCGGTTGCTAAAGACTGCGAGTAGCCGTTTCGCAGCATGACCGGCAGTGATATCAGGCCCATGGCTACGACTGTCGCGCCAACGATGCCGGTGGTTGCCGCCAGCAAGGCGCCAACAAAAACTACCGAGATGCCCAAACCACCCGGCACCGGCCCGAACAGTCGCGCCATGGTGACCAGCAGGTCTTCCGCTATTTTCGAGCGTTGCAGCATGATCCCCATAAAAATGAACAGGGGGATTGCAATCAGGGTATCGCGTTCAACTTCCCAGTAAATACCACGCAGATTGGTGACACCTGCACTGAGCCATTGGCTAGGCCCATCCTGCGCAAAGTATGCGTCCATGTTGCCGGTAAACAGATGACCACTTAATGCTGCCAGACCAATAGTTATGATGGCGGCACCCGGCAAAGCAAATGCCACGGGGTATCCAGATCCCAGTGCGACGGCGAGCAGGATAATGAGTAGAGCCAGGAATACCAGTTCCATGTTCAGTCCGGGGTTAGCAAGTACTTGAGTTCTGTGGGGTCAGTGAGTTGAGTCAGTTCATGCTCGCAACTTCGACTTCGACGATTCTACCGCCAGGGTCGTTGCGTGCATCCGCTGAAGCCTCAAAAAGCTGGGCTACAAATTGAATCAACATGGTGATGGCAAAAACGGCCAGGAATCCTGCCATCCAGTATTTTGTGTACATGCCAAAACCGGATTGCGATACTTCAAAGTTGGCAAGAGGACCGTAGATAATGGAAGCCTTTCCCTTGAATCCGATAATAATAATGGTCCAGCACAGTGACATGCCGAGAATGATCGCACCAATACTGTTGACGGCCCCCTTCTTTCTGCGACTGAGGCCGTGGTAAAACACATCGACCCTGACGTGGCCATCTTCAAGCAAGGTGTAAGCGCTAGCGAATAGAAACAGGGCTGCATACCAGAAGCGTACGAGGTCTCCCATAAAAGCCTGTTCATACGAAAATATGAAGCGGGTAAATACTATCGCAAGCTCAGCGATAACAATCAGAAGAGCCAGCCAGTGAAATCCCAGTGTTCGAGTAAAAAGCCCCACGAACATACCCAGGGCCAGTAGTGGTATGTGAACGTATTGGCCACGAAACTGTGAACGACTCAGTTGCTTGAACATGTCATCACCGACTACAGATGCCAGTAGGCCTTCCACACGCAAGAACGAAATTGCCATGTCGGCCAAACCGATAAATAACACAGCCCAGAACAGCCCTCTGACAAGATAGGTATTGAATCGCGTAATGGTGCTTGCATCTGCTCGCAGGCTTCGTCGCCAACTAAAAAGCACTATCAGTAGCGCCAATGCAAAGCCTGCCAGATAAATGCCGGTCTGAGTGATAAGTTGACTGTCACCGGTAAATGACCAGGTCTTTGTTAATGAAGTCCAGCCCTTACTGACAACGAGATAGTTGTTCAGCAAATGAGTCACTATCAAAAACAGGCTTGCCCAGCCGAAAAACCTTATCAGTGGTGCAGGACGAGAATGTTTTCTTTCTTCGCTGGTAGAGGTCATTAGCCGTAGCCGTCGAAAATCAATCTGTAACGGGAAACTTGCCTTGGCATTCTAACAATTTCTGAATCCAAAGCAGGGATGAATTTTATAATTGCTGCACTCGCCTAAGCAGAAACTGAAAAAGGCCAGCTCTTGCGAACTGGCCTTTTTTGTTTTAACAGACTTAGTCAACTCGTGTAGCGGGAATGACCACGATTTAAACGCACTGACTTTGCAAGCTGTACTGCAATGCAATGTTAAGGCATCTTCTCGTGGACAATTCCTGCTACCAATAGAAGAGGACTAGATGTCCAGCACGCGGTTACGCTGTACACTGTAACCCACAGCTGCCAGCTTCATCCAGCCACCCAGCTCGGAACGGGCTGCGACAAAGCTATCATGTACCTTTGCAGCCAGAGCAGAGTGGTCGCGAGTTTCTTCGAATACTTCTGCAGCAGCTTCACCGAAGCTGTCATAGATTTCTTCGTTGAATTCGCGCAGCTCAACACCGTTTTCGTTAACCATCAGTGCCAGGTGTGAACCATTGTTTGCGACTGTCTCGTGATACTGGTGAGAGTGCTCTTCCTGACAAGCGGCACGAATAATTTCCTGCTCCCGCTTGGAAAGGCCTGTCCAGAATTCCTTATTCATACCAAACGACAAACTACTGCCGGCTTCGTGCATGCCGGGGTAGTAATAGTATTTGGCTGCTTCATAGAATTTCATGAAGTAATCATTGTAAGGACCTACCCACTCGGTAGCATCGATTGAACCGGAAACAAGGTTTTCGTAAATCTGGCCACCTGGCAGTGAAACAGGAGATGCGCCAAGTTTGGCCATAACATCACCGCCCAGACCCGGAATACGCATTTTCAAGCCCTTGAGGTCATCAGCAGTTTCAATTTCTTTGTTGAACCAGCCGCCCATTTGGCAACCTGTGGAACCGCAAGGAAGGCACTTCAAGCCGAAGCCGTCAGCTACTTCATCCCACAATGTCTGGCCATCCATAAAGTTGATCCAGGCAGTCCACTCGGTGGTGGTCAGACCCATTGGAACAGCGGTGAAGTAAGCCCATGCCGGGTGCTTGCCTTTCCAATAGTAGTCAGCAGCGATGTAGGCCTGTGCGTTGCCCGAGGCAACTTCGTCGAATGAGTCAAATGCACCGACACGTTCGCCCGCGGCGAAATATTCGGTTTCAATTGAGCCTTCAGATAGTTCGGCTATTCTGGCTACCAGGCGCTGCGCGCTGATACCCAAACCGGGAAAATCCCGCGGCCATGTTGAAACAACAGTCAGTTTTGTTTTTTCCTGCGCGATAGCCGGTGCACTGGTGATCAGGCCAGTACCTGCAACGCTAGCGCCGGCAAGGCCAGCCGCACCAGTTTTGAGAAATTTTCTACGAGACATGTATCCTCCGGATATGATGAACTTAGGCAAACGCCTGTTTGAATTATGTTATTCGTTTTGTAGGCGATGGCGTTGCGTAAAGTTACGCTATGCCACGCTTCGATATCTACTTCTTCTGCTGACTCAGGCCAATGATCGCCATGGGCAATCTCTGCAACTTATTTATAGCTCATGCATGGAGCAACTTGTTGAGGCGAGCTATCAATCAGGTTATTGCATTATAATGCTGCATCGTCTTTTCGATACGAAGACGACTGTGCCAACCCATACAGTAAACATGAATAATACAGCTATTTAACGTTTTTGGCGATCAGATTGCCGCCTGAATGGTTTGCTAATAAATTGATATCACGATGGGAAACGCTGATATCGGTGTGAACTACGTCACATCAAAGACAGTGGGGGCGGCGACCACGGCGCTTTATCTGCATGGTCAATCGATTGAAGGCTCAACGTGAGAAACCCCAAGTGCAGACTTTGTGTCGCTTACAAGTTGATGTTGATGCTGCGGCCTGTTGAGATTGGCTGTAACCGGTTGTTATAGCTGGTAGTTGCAGGAAGTAGTCGCTTCAGGTGTTTCAAAAAGCCGTTTCGACTAGCTGTTTTTAGTTGGGTGTTTGAGTTAGCTATTTCAGCGGGGGATTCTCAGCGGGGGATTCTTTCAGAGGAGCTTGTAAACTGGGTGCTGTATGTCCGGCTGTTGGGCCAGGGTTACTACCTGGCCCCTGTCTGAGCGTACCAGCTCTTCTGCAGCGGCTAAGGATGATAGGAACTCAGCGTTGGGATTTGTTTCGCGCTTCCAGTTGTTCTACTTTGCTTTTTTCATCCAGCCCCCAAAGAGCAAGAACGACAGTGATGCCTAAAAGTATTAGTGTTGCCAGCCACATATTGGACTCCTCATGTTATCTGTCTGTATTTTGGCCGATATCAGCTTACTGCTGGGAGTTTTAGCTCGCTGTAACCGTTAGCTCGCTATAACCGTTAGCTCGCTGTAACCCTTAGCTCGCTGTTACCGGCTGTCCTGTCTAGCTTACTTTAATCGTGCCAGTAGACTCAATGCATGTATTCAGATTGCTGCGTTAGCTCATATTAACTCCAAATCACCCGGGGATTTGTAAATTAACGGTGACGATATTCCGCCACTGCCCATCCTGTAGTTGAGTTTGCTGCTCAGGTCGAATAAAAAGCCTCGTGTGGTTGCGACTATCAAATCTTGATGTGTTTGAGCTACTAACGCCACCTAAATAGTTAGTATGCATTCTAAAAAAACAGCCATTTGTGCATACTGTCCATGTGGCCGCGACTTGCTCCCTGAGTCTTTTTAATCGCGGTCACTATGGACTGTGACAGCTGAATCAGTTTATTGTCTTTGTCGGCATCATAGACTGGGTTCGCCAGAAACATCTATTGCTGGCTTGATGGGGCAAACTTGACCGGCTATGGCACCTGCGATAACAATTTATTCACAATCACCAACCAGGAAAGGTAATTAATATGTTGATCGGAATACCCAAGGAATCGTTTCCCGGCGAACAGAGGGTCGCGCTCACTCCTGAAACAGCCCGGCACATCAGTAAGTTGGGTTATGACCTGGCTCTGGAAGCCGGGGCTGGGGAAGCAGCGAATTTCAGTGATGAGTCGTATAAGGACGCAGGTGTCCGGATTGTCAGCGATGCGAAAGCTCTCTGGTCAGACGCAGACATTCTGATGAAGGTCAGGGCACCCGGTAATCACCCGTCACTCGGTAGCGAGGTGAGCTTGCTAAAACAGGGTGCAATTCTGATGAGCTTTATCTGGCCTGCTCAAAATGAAGACCTGATGAAACAATTGGCTGATCGAGGGGTCACCGTTCTTGCCATGGATTCGGTACCACGAATCTCTCGCGCGCAAAAGCTCGATGCATTGAGCTCCATGGCCAATATTGGTGGTTACCGCGCTGTTGTTGAGGCTGCCAATCAGTTTGGCCGCTTTTTTACCGGGCAGGTGACTGCTGCAGGAAAAGTTCCTCCTGCCAAAGTGATGGTTATCGGTGCTGGTGTTGCCGGTCTTGCTGCTATCGGTGCGGCGCGTAGCATGGGTGCCATCGTCAGGGCTTTTGACACCCGGCCTGAAGTCAAGGAACAGGTGGAAAGTATGGGAGCCGAATTTCTTGAACTGGAGTTCGAGGAAGATGGCGGTGGCGAAGGCGGCTATGCCAAGGTCATGAGCAAGGAGTTTATAGAAGCTGAAATGGCGCTCTTTGCGGAGCAGGCCAAAGAAGTCGACATCATCATTACAACCGCTCTTATACCGGGAAAACCCGCGCCGGAGTTGATCAAAACGGAAATGGTCAATTCGATGAAACCCGGTAGTGTCATTGTTGATCTGGCGGCCGAGCAGGGTGGCAATTGCAAACTCACGCGTGCCAATGAAATTATTGAGCATGAGGGTGTAAAGATTATCGGGTACACCGATTTGCCGAGCCGCATGGCAGCACAATCCAGTCAGCTCTACGGTACCAACCTGAGGCATTTGCTGACTGATCTGACTCCGGAAAAAGACGGGGTACCGAATGTAAACATGGAAGATGAGGTGATACGTGGTACGACGGTGATAGAAAATGGCACTGTCACCTGGCCACCGCCCGCACCGAAGTTAAGTGCGGCCCCTGCTAAACCTGCACCCGCAGCTGTCTCTGCCGCTGAAACGGCGCAACAGGAAGAGCTCTCTAACGCGGCCAAATTAAAATCCACACTGATCGCAGCTGCGGTTGGCGTAGTCGCAATATTAGCTGTGGGTGCCGTTGCCCCTGCAGATTTTATGAGTCACTTTACCGTTTTTGTGTTGGCTTGTTTTGTCGGCTATCAGGTGATCTGGTCTGTCACTCCATCACTGCACACTCCCTTGATGAGTGTTACCAATGCCATCAGCGGTATCATTGTCGTCGGTGCCTTATTACAAATTTCATCGCCGTCCGGTTTTGTGGTGTTCCTCGCTGCTATCGCGGTTTTAATTGCCAGTATCAATATTGCAGGCGGTTTTCTTGTTACTCAGCGTATGCTGAAAATGTTTCGCAAATAAGGGAGAGCAGAAACGATGAATTCAGGAATGGTCACAAGTGCCTACATAGTCGCAGCAATACTTTTTATTCTGAGTCTTTCAGGTCTGAGCAAACAGGAAACCGCAAGGCGCGGCAACCTTTTCGGCATGGTGGGAATGGGCATCGCAATTGTTGCCACTATTCTCGGCAGGGATGTCACCTCCTACGGTTTACTTATCATAATGATGGCGATAGGTGGCTCGATCGGCGCTTATCTAGCCACCCGTGTAGAAATGACACAAATGCCCGAACTGGTTGCAATTCTGCACAGTTTTGTCGGGCTAGCCGCAGTGCTGGTCGGCTTTGCCAGCTATCTGGACCCGGACCTGCAACTGGAAGGTTCGGCCCATACGATTCATAACGTTGAAGTCTATCTGGGTATCCTGATAGGGGCGTTAACGTTTACCGGTTCGGTCATTGCCTGGGGCAAACTCAACGGCAAGATTGGAAGTGCAGCACTTATGCTGCCCAATCGGCATCTGTTGAATCTTGGCATCGGGGTAATCTGCCTGATACTGCTATTTATCTTCCTCGGTGCGGGTAAAGGCGCTGGTACCTTTATACTGGTGGTGATGACGCTGCTGGCCTTTGCTTTCGGTGTTCATATGGTTATGTCGATCGGCGGTGCGGATATGCCGGTAGTCATCTCGATGTTGAATTCCTATTCCGGGTGGGCAGCTGCAGCGACGGGTTTTATGCTGTCCAATGATTTGTTGATTATTGTCGGCGCGCTGGTTGGAAGTAGCGGTGCGATACTGAGCTATATTATGTGCCGTGCCATGAACCGCAAATTTCTCAGTGTTATTGCCGGTGGGTTTGGTAATACCAGCACTGGTGGTGGAGGCGCTGCAGATGGAGAGCAGGGTGAGGCCGTTCCAACCAGTGCCGAAGAGTTGGCAATGCAGTTGAGCGATGCCAGTGAAGTGGTGATCGTTCCAGGTTACGGTATGGCAGTTGCTCACGCGCAACATCCGGTATCCGAATTGACCAAGCAATTGCGTGACAAGGGTGTCAATGTTCGTTTTGCCATTCATCCCGTTGCCGGGCGCATGCCTGGACACATGAACGTGTTGTTGGCTGAGGCTAACGTGCCTTATGACATCGTCCTGGAAATGGATGAAATCAATGAAGAATTATCGGATGTTGATGTCGTTATAGTTATTGGTGCTAACGACATCGTTAATCCGTCGGCGCTTGATAACCCGGATAGCCCTATAGCTGGAATGCCTGTGCTTGAGGTGTGGAATGCGAATAGTGTTATCGTTTCCAAACGGGGTATGGCGACTGGATATGCTGGCGTGGAAAATCCTCTGTTTTTCAAGGACAACACGCGGATGCTGTTTGGTGATGCCAAGGATAGTGTGAACGAAATCCTGAAACACCTTTGAGCTTTATCAGCACTTACTCTTGCTTTATCTGCCGGCCTTGCGCTGCGGCGCCCGGTGTTAAGGTTGGAATCACGTTGCCGGAATAAAGTTCTGAGGCTGGAAAAAAGAGTTCTTCGGCCCGGCAGCTGCCGGGTCCGAACATTTAACGTCGGCTAGCCCTCCATGTTTCACCGTCGCCCTGCAGCTCTTAATCAATTATCCGCCACAACCAGCGAATCTCTTGCGCGACTCGCTGCTCTTGAAGGTTTTTCCCGCTCAATTCTTGTGGGCATAGTGCCACTGGTTGCCTACGAGGTACTAGGTGACAAGGAGAGTGTTGCGACCGTCTATACGATCGCTGCTGTCATGACCTTGCTGGTGACGCTGAACTTTGCAACTTTTGAACGCCTGTTGCAACGCCGCTGGGTGTTGTCGATGGGTTGCGGGTTTCTAGTGGCGGCGGCGTTGGCGTTGTTCTATTCCAAAACTTACACTTTGCCTTTCGGTATCGGACTACGCTCGGCTGCAGCGTCGGTCTTTTCGGTCAGTTTGTCGCTTTACATCATGGATTACATAGGCAAGAGAGAGTTAATCCATGTCGAGTCGCGGCGTATGCAATACGCTGGAGCCGCCTGGTTAGTGGGGCCGTTTCTGGGAACCTTCTTGCTCAGCACAAACGCGCGTTACCTGCCTTTCCTGCTTTCAGCCATATCTGCACTGGCAGCACTTGCCTATTTCTGGTCACTACGATTGGGTCAAAATCAGGTAATTACTGCAGCGCAATCAACAGCGAGCAACCCCTTCCGTTCCATCGCTAAATTTGCCGGTCAGAAGCGATTGAGAATCGCCTATGGTATTACCTTGAGTCGTTCCTGCTACTGGGTAGCGCTGTTTATATACGGCCCGATTTATGTAGTTGAGTCCGGCCTGCCAACCTGGTGTGCAGGTGTGCTGCTATCCGGTATCAGTGTGCTTCTCTTTTTCAGCCCGCTGGTTCGCAAATTTTCAGATGCGATAGGGATCAGGCAGCTGGTTGTCTCCGGTCTGTTACTGACTGGCGCGTCACTTTTGTGTCTCGCAATTCTGGGTAAAGCTAACCCCTATGGGATTATTTTCTGGATTACCGGCGCGATCGGAGGGTGGGTGCTCGATGTTTTGGGAAATATCCCGTTTATGCGTATGGTAAGGACTCGCGAAAGAACAGCCATGACAACCGTATTTTCAACCTGGCGAGAGGCGTCGGAGTTGTTGACACCGGTGATTGTAGGGTTGGTTCTACTGTGGTTTCAGTTCCACATATTCTTTCTGGTGCTGGCGATTATGCACTTTGCGTCTGCAGTCTCCGCAACGCGCTTGCCGCGGAGACTGTGAGTTTTGTTTATATCAAGACAGCATAGTTACTTTTGTGTAGTTACTTTCGCGTAGTTACTTGTGTAGTTACTTTCGCGTAGTTACTTTAGTACTCAGTCAAGAATGCTTAGTGTTTGGTCGACTGGTTGCACCATCCAGACGTCGTCAATAGTAATTTCCGTACCCCTTTGTGTGAGCAGATAGTTTTGCTGGTTAGCGCCGGCGCGGCTGGCATCCACAGTCAGCGTGGATGTGTCAGACGCAGTTAGCTCCAGAATTCCAGCAAGTGGTGCATCATCAAGTGTTGCTGATGCTGTCGGGTCATCGGAATTCAGGTATACCAGTGGCTGTACTATTGCAATATCCACGGTGCCGTCAGTGTTCGTTACCGATTGCATAGATCCACTTTCGGTAAGACGGAAGCCGCTTTCAGGTACACCATCCCCTTGAGTAGTGATTTGGCGCGCATAGTCGGCGTTTGCAATCGAAATGACATTGGCTTCACCGAATGTATGGTTGTAATTTTCTACAGCCAGTGTTCGTTCGGAAGTCAGATTATCGCCGTTAAACACATAGACATTGTTTAACGTGGCGTTAATGATTCGTTCCTCAACGAAAACTGTACCCTCTTCTGCACCATTGGTATCTCTGGCTACACTCAAATTATTCATCTGCAGACTTTCGCTGGCATTACGTACATTGAGCGTGTCTAGTTGTGAGAAGGTATGAACGATTGAACCATTCGCAACAGTGCCACTTATATCGCAATCTGCAAATTCATAGGCTCGGGTAAATTGCACGTCGCTGATAAAACTGTTTTGTGGCAGTAAATTGATGCTTCCTGCGCCCGGGCAGGCTATCTCTGTTTCATCGCTATCGGTGCCAACCAGATTTATAGCGTTGCGCAACAGTGAAACGTACTGGTTTAGATACTGGCCGCGCAGATTAGCTACATGAACAGGGAGTGTGTCCTGAAAGTTTGTCGGATCAAGAGAGAAAACCCGGTTGAAGGTAGCAAGTTCGTCTAACGTTAGATAGTTGGTAACACCACTCAGTGTCACTGCCAGCAGGCTATTATCGGTAAGTTCTTCAATCGCAATGCTATCAACATTTAAACCGGTAAAATTTAAAATTCTGTTCTGTCTGCCGGTGGCGGCGTCAAGTTGCAAAAGGCTTGAATCTCCCGCTGAATTCCGGACATGCAGGAACAGGAAAGGCTGATTGAAAATACCTTCGACGACAGTGTTGAAATCCCCGGTCAGAAGTGCTTCATAGCTTGTGTTGCCCGTGGTATCCAGCGAGGTCAATGTAACGGAACTGTTATTGTCAGGGCGCAATACAAATAGCTCATCTCCCGGAATGATCACAGCTTCGGCCATGTTACCGGAATCCGACAAAATGTTGGTCCAGCGCAGTGTGTCGTCAGAGTTCAATGCAAACAGACGATTACCGGCAGACTCGCTGATGCAATAGCTTCGGCCCTCGTCACCGATGACAACATTACAGTCGGGTGGCAGCAGCACACGACCACCCGGGCTAGCCACCGGTGCATCGGTAACCACTGCGTCATCCTGCAAGTCGTCAGGTGTCGAAGGCTCTGCTGTCGCGTCGTTCTCTGTTGGCAGATTTTCTGTAGGTAAAACCGGTGTGTCATCAGCGGTCACGTTTTCGCCTTCGTTAGCGATATCAGCATCCATGTCAACCACCGTCGCAACGATTTCATCCGTGACACCGTCATCGGGTAGTTGCCCGATAACGCCGTCTGCACTGCTGTTCTGTCCCAGGATCTGGTCCTGGCCCTGTTCAAATGGGCGCTCTGCCTCACCCCGGTCAGAGCAGGCGGTAACGGCGAGTGTACAAAAGGCTAAGGCAGCGTATTTCTTCATCATGGTGTTTTGCCTGCAAATCCGCAGCGGTTCGACGAACTGCGTGATGATTGTCTGTTTGGTTGAATGATGAACCCGAGGATAAAGTGAATAGTGTCCGGAAAATGTGCATGTTCCACATTGCCGAGACACAATTTGTTGCCTACTTCACCCCTGCTGTTTGCAAGCTGTATTTTCTGTGAAGGCCATTACAGTTTGAATCTCAATCGCCCATCTGTGCAGAAACACTTTATCGATGCCAGATCAGCCGGCTACACGGCGATGGTGTCTCTCTGTATTGAAAAAGCAGGCTGCCTGACGACGCTCCGGGTTTTTCATTTATACGCCTGAGATTCATACGCCTGAGTTACGTAAACTAACCGGTTGCTAGTGCTGAAAAACCCGAGCATCTGGTGTATCTTCATACCGCACACTGAAACTGTAAGCATAGAATCAGATCAGCGTGTTTTTACCCGGAAACGTTTACCCGGGAACGTTTACCCGGAAACGTGTATATGCCGGCTTTCCGGACAGCCGTTCTCGAACCCGGCAGTTAACGCTGTACAATTGACCGCTGTACAATTAGCGGCACTGCAAAGAACCGTGCAATACGCAAAAATATCGGTAGTTTTGGCTGATTGATTCGCGGCCAGTTGATTCGCATACTACATAATATTAACGACAAGGCATTTGCAGAGGTGATCGTTGGGACCATCGAGTCTCTACACGGTGTGCCTTTGCGCAAAGCCGCAGGACCCCGACCAGATGTTTGATCGTACAGAACTAATGACTAAATTCCGCGGCATGCGAGATCGCGGTGAGCCGATTATTGGTGGTGGCGCTGGTACCGGCCTGAGTGCCAAATGCGAAGAAGCCGGTGGCATTGATTTGATTGTTATCTATAACTCGGGTCGCTATCGTATGGCTGGTCGTGGCTCATTGGCTGGTCTGATGCCTTACGGTGACGCAAATGCAGTGGTTATGGAAATGGCAGGTGAAGTGCTGCCGGTAGTTAGTAAAACGCCGGTTCTGGCTGGGGTTTGTGCCTCTGACCCGTTCCGCCTGATGCCGAATTTTCTGGATGATATAAAAAACGCTGGTTTCTCAGGTATCCAGAATTTTCCTACGGTTGGTTTAATTGACGGGACATTTCGCGCCAATCTTGAAGAGACCGGCATGGGCTATGATCATGAGATTGAGGTGGTGCGTCTGGCAGCAGAACGGGATATGTTAACGACCCCTTATGTGTTCTCTGAAGAGGATGCTACAGCCATGGCTAAAGCCGGTGCTGACATCATAGTCTGTCATCTCGGGCTGACGACCGGTGGCAGCATAGGTGCGGAGACCGGCATGACGCTCGAACAATGTCCGGCGGCTGTAGATGCCTGGGCTGCTGCTGCACTCAGTGTTAATCCTGACGCTATAGTGCTGGTGCACGGCGGGCCTGTAGCGATGCCCGATGATGCAGAATACGTATTGAAAAACACGACAAACTGCCATGGCTTCTACGGTGCCTCGTCGATGGAGCGGCTACCCACTGAAGTTGCATTGACCGAACAAACACGTAAATTCAAACAGATTGGCGGGCTGAAGTCCTGACCGCTGAATTTCTTCGTGCGCTAATTTGTTTGACGCACTTAATCGCGGGCTGATCATCGTGGGCTGATCAACGCGGGCTGATCATCCAGCAGGCATTGAATTTGTCGCCTGTCGAACAACAGCAAAAAGCACTGGCCGGGTCGGCGCTTGACCCGTCAACCCGCTTTTAACTGAAGAGCTGATCGTACTCAACAAATTTAGTCGAAGATGTTGCCGTCAAACAATTTGCGTGCGGTGCGTAAAATGGCGGTAGATGTTACGCTGCCATGATCGTCGCTTGTGGCCAGAACCGTAGTCTCGCCAATCGGATGTTCGACTGATAATGTTTTTTCGGACCCGCCTGGTACTGTTGCGATTTCTGCCGCGGGCGAACCTTCACAAAGACAGGCAGTGGCAACGCTGACGGCACCCAGAACACCAATACTGGCATGGCAGCGATGCGGAATAAATGTTCGTGTCGAGATGCAACCACCTTGAGTTGCCGGGCTGACCAGTGTCATTTTGGGTACCGTTTTCTCACTGACGTCACCCAGATTCATCAACGGCCCTGACGCCAGTCTGATCTGCTCCAGCCGCTTTTTTAACTCTATGTTGTTATCCAGCGACTCTCGTGTTTCCTGACCGGTAATTCCCATGCTTTCGGCACTCATGACCACCACAGGCATGCCGTTATCAATCATTGTGACAACCACTCCGGCTACGTCGTCAACAACATTACCTGTTGGCAGCAGTGCGCCACAAGTAGAACCTGCGGTGTCCTGGAATTCCAATGATATTGCAGCGGCGCAACCAGGCACCCCGTCTATTTTGGCATCGCCCCGATAGCTTGGTTTAGCGTTGGGAGTTGGAATTGACGCTACGGCTGTCTGGCCTGTGTTTTCCATAAATATGGTTACTCGTGTGGTGTCACCCGTGCATGCAACGATGCCGCGTTCGAGCGCGAAGGGTGCAACACCTGCCAGAAGGTTCCCACAGTTTTGGGCATCGGATACCAGAGGCTCGTCAACTGCTACTTGCAAAAACAAATAATCCACATCGACACCGGGCCGTGAGGATTTACTGACAACGGCTACTTTCGACGTGAGCGGATCAGCTCCTCCCATACCATCAATCTGGCGAGGATCAGGTGAGCCCATGATGCGAAGCAGAAAGTTATCCCGCTCGGCAGGTAGATCATCTGCCAGAAAATAGGCGCCTTTAGACGTGCCGCCGCGCATCCACATGCAGCGAATACCGTCAGACATATTTCAAACCCTTGTCAGCCAGACGCTCCCGCATGTTATACACATCAAGGCCTAATTCGCCTGCTGCCAGGCGTTGACGGGTATTTTCCTCTGTCGCGAGACGTTGTTTGGCCTTCTCCAGCACCGCTTCGGCTTCATCTCTTTTTACGACACAGACTCCATCATCATCAGCCACGATGACATCACCCGGGTCGACCTGCGCGCCTGCGCAAACAACGGGTATGTTCACTGACCCGATAGTTTCCTTGACCGTGCCTTGTGCGCATATGGCTTTTGACCAGACCGGAAAGCTCATTTCTTCGAGATCACGCACATCGCGTACACCTGCATTTATAATCAAGCCACGACAACCACGCGCTTTCGCAGAAGTTGCAAGCAGGTCGCCGAAGTAGCCAGCGTCTGATACAGAAGTGGTGGTCAATACCATTACATCACCTTGCTGTAGTTGTTCGATTGCCACATGAAGCATCCAGTTGTCACCGGGGGCTGCAAGGATAGTAACTGCCGGACCGGCGATGCAAGTGCCTCTATAAATAGGCCGCATGTAACTGTCCATCAGACCTTTTCTGCCCTGTGCTTCATGAACAGTTGCAACGCCACACTGAGCTAATGCATCAGCGGTTGTGAGATCAGCTCGTTCGATTTTCTGTACGACAACACCCATGATAATGCTTCCGGTTTCAGATGTAGGGGTTAAAAATTGCGATGCGGTATTTTACTTTGTGACGACGCACCGGTAAATTGAATCACTGTTTCTTTTGTTACGATACCCTCGCTTGCTTCATTGAGAGCTTGCGTAAACGGCGTCAATACCGGATTGCCATGCACCATGCGCTGTAGCAAATGCATCTTCGGACGTTGCTTCACCGGCAAAATACACGCAGTCCGCCAGTGGCTCTGCAAGTACTTTTCTTTTATCAGCATGTCCGGGCTTGCTTGCAGAAAAGGCACCTTTTATCAGTGGGTCATCACCCCAGGCGCTGGTGCGGAATTTGATAATTTTCTTTTTTATATCTGCGCCGAAAATATCGACTAACGCACTCATCATCAGTTCTTCAGACGCATCAATCGCTTGATGCTCAAGCCAGCGTGCCTGTCTGCCAGCCACTGCGCAGTAAACATAAGGCCAGCCGGAGCACTTTAACTTGAAGGCAAAGTTGATATCGTCACCGTTACTGTAATCTATTCTTTCCGGTGTGTCGGAATCGAACGGCCATGCTTCGTCATATAGCATTGCAAAGTTGTTGTAACTCCCCAGGGGTAGGGCAGCGATGGCTTCCTGTTTATTAATCGGTAGCTCGGGATAGAATTTTATATCACGGGCACCGAGCACGCCGGTTGATACAGTAATTATCAGGTTGGCGGCCTTAACAGTGCCGCGATTGGTTTCGACAGTGACGCGATTACCTTGTTTGCCACCTGTCTTACCGCTGCCACCCCAGTCGATTCTTTTCACTGCCGTGTTAAGGTGAATATTCAGCCCTTCGGATTGTTGCGCCAGTAGCCTGCCATATCCGTCACGCAGTGGCCAATTTTCATCAGTGTCGTTAAAACGAATCAGATCCAGTGCTGAGAAGTTATCGACATCTTCCGAGGTCATCAGTGATTGCCAGTAGTTATAATAAGGTGCCCATCGGCTTTCATGGTCGACAATATCACTCAGTGCGATGTCTTCGCCACGACTGTCACTTAGTTGTATTTTTTGCCAGGTGGCAGCGCAGAATTGATGATACTCCGAGCTATCTTTTTCAGACAGGCGATTGCCTTGCATGTAAAAGGCACGGCTTGGTAGATGTTTGTCGTAGTGGCTGCCCTGACGATCAGCAATTTTGGCTAAAGGATTGATGCCACCGCTGTGTAGCCAATGACAACCCAGATCCCAGGGTATGCCCGGTGCCAACTCTTCAGTTAAACCACGTCCACCGACACGGTGCGATGCTTCTACCAGCAAATAATCGATACCAGACTGTTGAGCCTTTTGTGCGGCCCCCAGACCGGCAGCACCAGCCCCGATAATGAGCAATTGGCAATTGGATTTCATTGTGGCTATCGGTGTTTTATTGGGTGGTGAATGCCCGTTTGTTAGCGAGCGCAAGCGGTTATGAATAGCAGGTTGTAAATAGCTGTTTACGAATATCGCAAATACCCGCGCCGTTCCACCGCGGGAAATGCATCACCCCGGCGCACGTACTGTGTATTTTGATGTAGCGGCCGCGGTACAAAGTCCCAGCGCTCCTGACGGCCTTTGGCCAGTGCTGAATCAACCAGTTTGCGCTCTGTTTGAGAACGGATAACATCGTCAAGCAGGGTGTCCAGGCACCATGTGGATTCAGCCAGTGTCGATAACGTGTTTTCAGCTTTATGCCCAAGGCCTGCCAGGTTGTTTAGTTCAAGCGGATCAGCTGAAAGGTCGAACAGTTGTGTTGGATACGCTCGTGACAGAACCAGTTTCATATTGCCATCACGCACACACACTCGTGGTGCTGCTGTTCCGCCATCGATATGTTCGGCGAACACCGGCCCATCAATGTTCTCGCCTTTGATCGCCGGCAATACGCTTCGCCCGTCTATCTCAGTTTTAATATCGTCAGATCTGATGCCAGCGATATCGAGTAATGTGGGGAAAATATCCAGTAGTGAAACAGGTGCATTGGTTCTACCGGGTTTGTGATCCGGGTGCGCAACAATCAGTGGGACCTGAATCGCGGGATTAAACAGGGTTTTCTTGAACCACATGCCGCGTTCGCCAATCATATCGCCGTGGTCGGAGGAGAAAACAACCACGGTATTCTCAGCCAGGCCGCTATTATTCAATGCCTTGAGTAGCTCGCCGAACAGTGCGTCTATGTGGGAGACCATGCCATAGTAACCGCGCCGTGCATGACGATAATCCTGTTCACTTAATTGACACTTGTCCTGGCCGTAGTGGTAGAACAGTGATTGGCTATGTGGGTCGCGTTGTTCAACAGGTATAAACGGAACAAGCGGCTTATCTATGCCTTCATCGCTGTAGAGTTCCCAAAAAGGCTTTGTTGTTACATAAGGGTCATGTGGTTGTGTCAGCGAAACGGTCATCATAAATGGGCGATCGTCCTCGCTTCGTGCGCGGGTATAGAGCTCGCGCACTGCGTGATGAATGACATCTTCGTCGTAGTCGATTTGCATTGAGCGGGCAATCGGGCCGGCATCCCTGACAGTGTCAATGGTGGAAACACCGAACTCGTAACTACGTTCTTCGTCTTTCGTCGTATCGCGAAAATCCGGAGTCGGTGTCCAGGACATGTCCGCAGGGTAGATTTCAGTGGTCAGGCGTTCTTCAAATCCATGGTATTGGTCTGGGCCTACAAAGTGCATTTTCCCTGAAATACACGTGTAATAATCATGTTGTCGCAGGTAGTGCGCAAAGGTTGGCGTGGCAGCCGGAAATTCAGCACCATTGTCGTAGGCACCAATCTTCGAAGGCAGCCTGCCAGCCATCATGCCAAAACGGGATGGTGCGCAAAGCGGATAAGGGCAATAAGCATTGTCAAACACGATACCGCGTTTCGCCAGCGCATTGATGTTGGGTGTTTGACAGACAGAACCGCCATAGGCGTTCAGAACGAACGACGTCAGCTGATCCACCATGAACAAGATAATATTGGGTTTACTGGTTTTCATGTAGCCGACCATGACACTGACAACTATCCAGTGTCAATCCCGCTTTTGTGGCATTATTTTCAGATATTCCGCCCGATATTCCAGCCGAAATTCCAGAAATAGGAGGTAATGATGTCAGGAACACATGAAAATCACCGTGAGGATGTGGTTGGACGTGCCAATGTTGAAGACACGCCAGAGCTGCTTGCCTACTACGACGAGCTTGAAGGTAAGAATGCAGGGGCGTTGTGGACCGTTGCCAACAAGATCGAACCTTGGGAGCCGGTTTCACAATCGGTCCCTGTAGTTTGGCGGTATGCCGATTTGCGTGCCGATGTGTTGCGCTCATTACAGCTGGTCACGCCTGAGAAGGCCGGGCGACGTGTGGTCTATCTGAGTAACCCCGGCAGGCGCGATGTTACAGCCGCAGTTGGCTGGATTTACGCTGGTTTGCAGGTGATGAACCCGGGTGAGACGGCAACGGCGCACCGTCATTCAGCCAGTGCAATACGCTTTATTATGGAAGGCGAGGGTGCTTATACCGTTGTTGATGGTCATAAAATGACATTGAACGCTAACGATTTTGTTTTAACACCCAATGGTACCTGGCATGAGCATGCTGTGGAAGCCAGTGGCTCCACCTGTATCTGGCAGGACGGCCTTGATATTCCATTTGTAAATGCGCTGGAAGCAAACTTTTTTGAAGTACACCCTGATTTGTCTGAACCGGTTACTTTTCCGGTTGATGACATGACTAAAACCTGGGGTAACCCCGGTTTGACTCCATCGGGTGGTGACTGGAGCAAGGGTTATAGCCCGATGTTCAAATACGAGTGGGAACCGACATACGATTCATTACTTAAATATTCCAGCTGTAGTGATGGTTCACCCTATGACGGAATTCTGATGGAATATGTAAATCCTGCTACCAATGGTCCGGTAATGAAAACGCTGGGTGCTTCCATGCAATTATTGAGAGCGGGTGAACATACAAAGGCACACCGTCATACTGGTAGCTACCTCTATCATGTTGCCAAGGGGGCTGGCTATTCAATCATTAACGGCAAGCGTTATGACTGGCAGGAGAAAGATATTTTCTGCGTGCCCTCATGGGCCTGGCATGAGCATGTCAATAGTTCGGGCAGTGACGATGCCTGCCTGTTTTGTCTGAACGATCTGCCGGTAATGCGTGCGCTGGGTTTGTACAGGGAAGAGGCTTTCGATGACAATGATGGCAGGCAGATTATTTAGCCAACGAGTCTAGCCAACGAGTCTAGCCAAAGAATTTAGCCAAAGTGTTAAGCCAGGGGGTGCAGGCTGTGAGTTGAGCCAATCCGCTTTGAAGTAACCGGTGACGCAGTAGTCAGCACATGTTCTGTTGTGTGCATGGCGACCTACATCAGTCCGCGTACATGGTAATTGAGTCAGCCACAAGTCCGTTGCTTTGCCGTTCTTTTTCAAACACTGATCCCGGGCCATGTCCGGGCATGAAACTGATCTGCTTGCCCAGCGGCCAAAGTTTCGTTGTTATGGAATTCAATAATTGCTGGTGATCGCCGCCTTGTAAATCTGTGCGACCAATAGAACCCTGAAAAAGTACATCGCCCACAAAGGCGAATGACAGCTCCTTACAGTACAGCACAACCGACCCGGGTGAATGCCCCGGGCAGTGAAAAATCTGGAATTCAAGTTCATCCAGCTTCACTGTGTCACCTTCGTTCAGATAGGTGTCTGGTGTGAAATTTCTGGCTCCAGCTATACCGTAGGTTTGAGCGTTTTCTTCCAGCTGATCGAGCCAGAACTGGTCATCGGCATGCGGGCCGATGATTTTGCATTGCAGTTGTTCCCGGCATTCTGCAGCACCACCTGCATGATCTATATGCCCGTGGGTTAGCCAGATCTCCTTGATATTGACACCGAGATCATCGATCGCCCCTAGCAATTTCTCGCTCTCGCCACCGGGGTCTATCAGAACACCATTCATCGTTTCCGTGGACCAGAACACCATTGCGTTCTGTTGAAACGGTGTGACCGGAATGACTCGAAGATCGTAGTTTACACTCAACTCGGTTGTACTCTTTGTTGGTTGTACTCTTTGTTGTTACTGATTCAGTATCGATTGATATTGCCACGGTAACGCATCGCCTTAGTGACGTTATGATACCCTGTAAGCCCTAACCGGTACACTGGCCAGGGAATGTATGGTGCTGTTTATTCCTGTGCGCAGATCCCCCGCGATCTCGAATCTGTCAACCCGCTCAGCCAGTGCAAGCAGCAATGTAGAAATTTCAAGTCGCGCCAGATGCATACCCAGACAGGCATGAACACCATGACCGAAGCCCAGATGGCCTGTGACCCTTCTTGTGATATCAAATTTGTCCGGTTCTTCGAATCGTTGCGCATCGCGATTAGCAGCGCCGTAAACGAGTAGCACACGGCAACCCTTTTTTATCTGGAATCCAACTACATCTGTGTCTTTGGTGACGTAGCGAGAAAAGGCTTTTATCGGCGTGTTGAGCCTGACTATTTCTTCAACTGCATTTTTTACCAAGGACCGGTCTCGTCGAAGTTTTGTCCATTGCTCAGGGTTTCGGGCAAAAAGATAGATAGCGTAAGTAATGGATGAAATGGTGGTGTCGAGACTGGGGGCGATATAGTCACGCATCAGCTCAGCTGCCTGAGTTGCTTCCATGCCCTGGTTGATACCGGTAGTTATGGCGCGTCTTGCCCAGCCATTGGTGTCGAGTTGTTCCAGTGTTTCGTGGTCTTTCAGAAAGGTACGCATTTGTTTGAGGCAATCGATAGCTGCAGTGCGCCGCTCGCCGGGATCACCCATTAGTTCAAAGGTTGCAGCACCCCAGGCGAGCATATTTTTTCGCCCGTGATCACCCAGCCCCACGAGATCGCGAACGACTGTCAACGGCAGATGTGGTGCCAGTTCCGTTGCAGCATCAAATACCCCTTGATTGACAACTTTTTCGACGATGTAGCTGGCCTGCTCGCTGATGCGCTCACGTACTTCTTCAAGTGCCTTTGTAGACAGCGGTGCGAAAGTGATTTTTCGTGTGATGTCATGCTGCGGTGGGTCGGAATTCAGTGTACTGCCAACGATCAGCCGATTTGTGGCATCATCAATCGACACACCTCTGGCAGAACTGAAGTGTTTGTAGTTTCGCAATGCTGCGGTTACAGCGGCATGGCTGTTAATTGCATACATTTTGTTAGGTTCAAGCCAGACTACAGGGCCGCCAGCCAACATTTCCTTGTAAGTTTCCGCTGGGTTTTCTATCGCTTCGCGGCTGTAAAAATCTACCGCGCAAACCGGAGCAGTCGGAGCGGTTATGGATTCATCAGGCATAGGGCCCATGGTAACGCAGTGTAGTCGGATTCTCGACAATGGTGGTGAAAATGACAGCGTACCGGGTGCAAATGCACCGTCCAAGCGACCGGGCTGTCCACACAGAGCCAACGTTGCCGGAACGAATTGCAAACACCTCTACTATCAAGGGCAAAGTTAAAAGGGCGGATTTAAATCGCTGTAGAAGGCCTGGCGCGATAGATATTTATCATAGCTGAAACAGTGTTGTGTCCTGCAATGATTGTCACGCGATCACTGTGTCGAACAATGTAGTACATCCAAACTGTCATGCACTGGCATAAGGGCAGTTACCCCTGATTGGGAACAGTGCTGCGGGCCTTACCTGTTCTTTTAATGCCCAATCGTCTCTCCCTTTCAATAATGATAATGCCAGCCGTGATGATCAAGGCCACGCCCACCATCATGATGCCGGTCGGGTATTCGTTAAATACGAAGTAACCGAACAACAGCGCGAGGATTATTGAGCAGTACTCAAAAGGTGCAATTACAGCCACCTCGGCATGTCGGTAACTTTCAGTCAGCAGTATCTGACCAACACCGCCCAGTAGCCCGGCGCTGACTAACAAAAAGGCTTGTTCGCTGCTGGGAATTTTCCAACCATAGGGCAGCGTTAGCAGAGCTAGAAAAGTCGACATCAGGGAGAAGTAAAAAACAATTGATCCTGTGGTTTCAGTTGCTACAAGCTTTCGTGCGAATACTTGTGCCAATGCTGAGAACAGAGCAGCCATCAGTGCTGCCATTGCGCCGATGGTTTGTAAGCGGGTGGTAACTTCAGTTTCCATTATGGTCAGGCGTGGTGACAAAATCAGCATAACCCCGAAAAATCCCAGCAACAGTGCTGATAGACGCACCAGCCTGATCTTTTCACCTAAAAACATCGCAGCCAGCATCGTCACCAACAAGGGAGCTGCATAACCGATCGCAACCACCTCAGGCAAAGGCAGCAAGCCGATGGCAAAAAAGCCAGAGGCCATCGCAAACGTGCCCATCAAGCCACGCCAGACATGTCCCATAGGGTCACGGGCTTTGAGTTTCTGCGGAAAATCCCCGCGAAGAATCAACCAGACAATTAACACAGGCAAGGCAAACAGAGAGCGAAAGAACACAGCTTCGCCCGGTGGTACGTCCTGAGAAGTCGCTTTTATAAGCGCGAACATGCACACGAAAATAATGACCGAGAGGACTTTGAGGGTGATGCCGCGAACTGGGTTCAAGATGTTTTGGGATTCTTGGTTCTGAAGTCACTTAGTCTAGCCTGCATTTTTCGCATACGTGCGATTTCCTGAAGAAGGCGGGGTTTTAATTCTTGGTTGGTGCTTGATGGGTCGTTGCCACCTCAATTATCAGAGTCATAGATTAAATACCTTCGGTACAAACGTGCATAAACGTGCAAAAACGAGAAATAACGTGTATGCTTGGCACTATGCTTACACAAGAACGCAAACAATATCTGCTGCAGGTTCTAAAAGAGAAAGGGAAGATCAAGGCTAAAGCTGTTGCTGCTGAACTGGGGTTGTCTGATGACACAATAAGGCGGGATTTGCGTGAGTTGGCTGCCGCCGGAAAGCTTCAACGGGTTCACGGCGGTGCGCTGCCCAAAGCTCTTGCCGAGGCTGATCTGGATGTTCGACAGGGCATAGCATCTGAATCGAAACAGGAAATAGGAAAGACGGCGGCTGGTTTAATTGAACCTGATCAAGTTGTGATTATTGATGGCGGCACAACGGCCATGCAACTGGTAAAGAATCTGCCACAAAATCAGAACAACACGATTGTGACCCACAGCCCCACAATTGCAGTGGCGTTAGCTCCTTACCATTCTATAAACGTGATTGTATTAGGTGGCACTTTGTTCAGGCACTCGATGGTGAACGTTGGAGCTGCCACTGTTGAAGCTGCATCCCACATCCATGCCGATATATTCTTCCTGGGAGTTACCGGCGTTGATGTAAAAGCGGGGTTGAGTACTGGGGATCTCGAAGAGGCACATGTCAAGCGAGCTCTTAGCCAGAGAGCGGCTGACACGATCGTTATGGCCTCTTCCGAGAAACTTCAAGTTGCGTCACCTTATGTGGTGATGCCATTGAAAAAAGCATCCGGGATAGTTTTAGAACGAGACACAGCGCCCTCATTCAAGAAGCTGATGCGCAAATCCGGTCTCGATGTTTTTGTTGGTGGAAAAACACGTTAACGAAAAGGAGAGTCCCCTTGACCATGATGATTCTAATTGCCGGACCTTATCGTTCAGGAACTAACGATGACCCGCAACTGATTCAGGCTAATGTTGATGCAATGATGGATATGGCACTAAAGGTTTTTCTTCGAGGACATTTACCTGTTCTGGGAGAATGGTACGCTTTACCACTCATTGACCAAGCTGGCTCCCAAAGCATTGGGGATGAGATGTTCAATAATATATTTCATCCGGTAGCCCGTCGTCTTGTTCCTTTTTGTACCGGGTGTTTAAGAATTGGTGGTGCGTCATCAGGCGCTGATGATATGGTAGAGACGGCTCGGCGACATGGTAAGTCTGTGTTCTATTCGATTGATGAGATACCAATTACTAATGTGTAAACAGGCATTTAATCATCCTCTCGCTGGCGAGAATCAGGAGTTTTTAAAGGCCTGGATTACAGTTTCCAACTGCCTTGTAGATCCTCAGCCATGGCTGCGTTTTGTACGGTGAATCGGGAGTTTCATTTTGACTGACGAAGTGTTTGACTACATTGTCGTAGGCGCCGGCACAGCCGGTTCGGTGGTTGCCGGGCGCTTGTCTGAGCAGGGAAAGTACCGTGTTTGTGTGCTTGAGGCAGGCCCGCGAGATCGCAATGCCTTCATACACATTCCAGCCGGTGTGCTCTACACCTTGCGTAATCCTAAAATCAACTGGATGTACAAAGGTGTACCCAGCCCCGGATTAAATGGTCGTGCCATCAAGCATGCCCGTGGCAAGACACTTGGCGGCTCGGGCTCCATCAACGGGCATATTTACAATCGCGGCCAGGCCGAAGATTTTGATGGATGGCAGGCCATGGGTAACCCGGGCTGGGCATATGAAGACGTTTTGCCGTGGTTCAAGAAAAGCCAAACCATGTTGGGCCGTGGCGATGATGGCTATCATGGTTCTTCAGGGCCTTTTACCGTAACTGATATTGAACAGGCTGATCCCCTGTGTGATGCCTTTATCGATAGTGCTGAGGGCATCGGAATTCCATGCAACAGTGACTACAACGGTAAATCCCAGGACGGTATTGCCTATGCACAGCGTAGCGTACATCGAGGTAGACGGGTCAGTCCTGCAAGAGCGTTTTTGTACCCGGCCATAAAACGGGGTAATACCCGTGTTATTACTAATGCGCATGTGCAGAAGATTGATTTCGACAATACGCGGGCAGTCGGTGTTACCTATAAAACGGGTGGCAGGGAATCCAATAGTCTGTCAATCAAGGCAGCACGTGAAGTGGTACTTTGCGCCGGTGCTATAGCGTCTGCCCAAATTCTGCAACTCTCCGGTATTGGTAGCCACTCGCATTTGCAACAACTGGGAGTGTCGACCCGGCTTGATCTAGCGGGTGTTGGCGAGAATTTTCGGGATCACTATGCTGTGCGTTCGGTTTTGCGTATTAAAAACATAGCGACCATCAATGAGCGTGTGCGTGGCTTGTCACTAGCACGGGAAGTTGCTCGCTACTGTTTCAACAGAACCGGTGCACTGGCGTTAACGCCAACGCTGGTTTATTGCTTCTGGAAATCCACGGAACAGCTTACCCGTGGAGATATTCAATTAACGTTTACGCCAGCCAGCTATCCCGATGGAGTGCAGTCTGGTCTGGATAAATTTCCCGGAGCAACCATCGCCTGCTGGCAACACCGCCCCGTAAGTGCAGGTTATGTTCGTGCTGTGTCGGCGGACGCATTCGAGCAGCCTGAAATTCAAGGCAACTATCTGGCTGAGGAAGAGGATCGCAAAGCGCTGTTAGCCGCTTTACGTGTGGCGCGAAAAATCGTAAATAGCAAGCCGTTTAGTGATTATGTGGAACAGGAAATCTGGCCGGGTGCTGAACGACGGTCAGATGAGGAATTGCTCGAGCATGCCATGCAAACCGGAAATACCGCTTATCACCCGGTTGGTACTTGCAGAATGGGCCCCGTAGGTGCTGACGATAGCGTTGTTGATGAACGTCTACGGGTTCATGGCATCACGGGGCTGCGTGTTGCCGATGCGTCCGTCATGCCGATGATTTTGTCGGCCAATGTCAACGCTGCATCGTTAATGATAGGAGAACGCGCTGCGGATTTCCTAATTGCCGATAATTAACTTTGTTTTTGCGTTCCTGCGGCTGTACTTCTGCTTCTTCTTTTGCAATTTGATGGTTCATTAACCTAAACTGGAAAACAAGGCTTACAGTATTTTTTTAACAGCCCAGTCAATAACGGGTTTATCGATGTGTTCATCCTCAGCTGATCGCTGAACGTTAAGTGCTAATCATAGAACGCTCTATCTAATGGTCGTACGGATTAAAAAATTCGGGGATAGTCTTGCAATTGCATCGTTGTTCTCCATGCAGGACCACCCCGACATTTACTACCTTCAATGAAGCTTTGACTAATTTTAGCGGCTGTATACTGCGGTGATGGTCGATGAGGCTATCGCATTAGCGCGCACCATAAAACCTGCTAGCGCATTGGAAACGGATTTGTCAATCTCCAGCTCGATTGGTAGTGCATGAACCGTAAACTGGTAGCGATGCACTTCGCCAGGGGGAGGGCAGGCTCCTCCAAAACCGATAGTGCCATAATCGTTAGTCAGCTCAACTGAGCCCTCGGGTAGCGCCTCACCGTTATTGAGTTTGGTTACTTCTGCGGGAATGTTGAAGGCAAACCAGTGCCACCAACCTGACCCGGTGGGCGCGTCGGGATCGTAGACGGTAATCGCAAAGCTTTTAGTGCCTTCCGGAGCGTTTTCCCAGGCAAGAGAAGGGGCCGTGTTACCCCCGGCGCAGCCAAAACCCTCGAAAACACTATCGGCATCTAATTGCATACCCTCAGAAATATCAGAACTGGTTAGCTGAAAGTCTGCGGCTGTGACAGGCACTGCTAGTATCATCGACAGAGCTATAGATGAAATAAATTTTGAAATTCGCATGTAAGTGTCCTTTAAATAGTTGTGCATAAGTGCACAGATAATTTACGGCCAACACGGCTTTTTCACTTCTGAATAGCGATCAAAGTCTTTCGAATTTCGTTCATTCGGGTCTGACGCGAATACTTTTTGGTGGAATGCCGAACCGCTTTTTGAATACGTCGGCAAAATGGGAAGGGGTTTTAAAGCCTGAGTCGTAGGCGATTAGAGAAATACTGGTCGTAGTTGTCTGAAGCAGACTTAACCCATATTCCAAGCGGGTGTTCAACAGTATTTTGGCGAAGCCTTGTCCGTTTTTTGCCAGCCGCCGACGCATAGTGGGCTCGCTCATCGCCAGCTGTGTCGCAACTTCACCTGAAGTCCAGGGGCGACTGATATCTCCTTCGATGATTTTTCTAACTCTGGCTAACAACGACTCCTCAATCAAGACATGTACATGAAAATTGTGATGTTTCAACCAGAACAATGGTTCTAAAAGTCTGTGCGTGCGCAAATACGGTTGCAGATTTTTTAGCTCAAGCGTTTCTTTGATATGTGGCACGAGCATAGCAGGCTGATTACTATCTGCACGAATGTGTTGGATTTGTGGTTTAGCATTGGCCAGCTGTCGATCAAAAACAGTTGTAACAGATTCATTGGAATAGGCGATACCCATTGCACGGTAATTGTTTTCCATTTTGGGGCGATTTTCCATGGTCACCATGGATTCTTGAGGAAGCACAAGTAAGTCGCCTGCGTGGGCTACAATTTCGTTATCTTCAGCATCGATGATGCGTTTGGTGCCAGCTTCGATGAAAAACAGGAATACCTGCCTGAAATACAGATCAGAAAAAACTGTGGAAGTTGCTTGAGTTATTGGAAAGACCGAAACCGGTACAGCTTCTTTGCCAGTTTGCATTTGTTTATCGAAATATCATTGTAAATGATGGGTGAACTACATTAATTCAGCCTGATTACGTTCAAGTACCGTTAATCGCTATTGTTGGTGCTAAGTCTTCTGCAATATTTACAGACCAGATTGGGTGCAGAGCGGAAGTAGACCGTTCTGCGAACAACCAGTGAGACAATAGTTACACAAGCTATTGGTGCAGAATCGCTTTTGCATCTTGCCACAATAATTCATTTATTCCCGCTCCCATATTGGTGGCGTACCAATCTGTTCCATCAGAAAATCAATGAACACACGCACCTTCGCGGTAAGCACATTGGATTTAGGATAGGCAAGCCAGATCGCAGAGTCGTCACTCACTTTATAATCTGCCAGCACTCTCACGAGTGATCCGTCTTTTAGATCTCTGTGAATATTCCATATTGAACTCATGCAAATACCCACACCACTTTTTGCAGCAAGTCGCGTACTAGCACCATCGTCACAGACAATGCGAGGATTAATGTCTGGTGGCGGGAATGTACAAGAGTCTGCTCTGGTATCAGATGTTAATTGTCGCGGAGTAGCGCTGTGGAATACGATTAGTTGATGCGTGTTGAGATCGTGTGGTTCAAGTGGTGTGCCGTGAGCTTTTAGATACGCCGGTGAGGCGCAGAGTATACGAGTGTCGTCCGCAATTTTTCTTCCGATCAGTGAGGTGTCTTTGGCCGGATAGTTACGTAGGGCCAGGTCGAAACCGCCATCGATTAAAGCGACTTTCGTATCAGACAACTTCAGCTCGAGATTGATGCCGGGGTATCGTTCGAGAAAGACAGGCAAAATGGGGGTGATATAGAGTTGCACGAAGGTGCTCGATGCGGCGAATCTCAGTGTTCCTTTCACTTCAGCACTGCCGTGCCCGAGCGCTGCCAGTGCAGCATCTTCCTGAGCCAGAATTTCCCGTGCGTAGGGCAAAAATTCTTCTCCCTCAAGCGATAATGACACCTGCCGGGTTGAGCGGTGGAGTAACTCTGCTCCGATCTGCTTTTCCAGCCTGGCAAGACGAGCACTGGCCACGGCGGGCGCCAGGCCGAGATGCCGGCCAGCGGCGCTTATGTTGAGCATATCGGCGGCAATCACAAACAGCCGGATTCCATCAGTATTCATCGGGTGATTATATACAAAATACGAATTCTGAAGTCGCAAGAAAGCGATTTAACTGTCGTATGGAATATAATATATTCTCCGTGAACTTAGCAAAACCCTTGAGCCAGCACGGCTTGACCGGAGATCACGATGAGTACTACGGCAACAGTCAATTACCACGTTCACAAACCCGAACGTCAGGCGTTTGAGCTTGATGCGGGTGGTATCGTCGGCAATCTCATCTCACCGGAATTGGCTGCCACAGAGATAACCGTACTGGATGAGCGTGGCGCTGATATCGACATGAATTTCGAGCATACATCATTGGAGTTCGCAGCTTTCCATACGGACGTAGATGTGCTCGAAGATGACCATGCATGGCAGCCGGGCTACGAAGCTGATCTTCAACGATTTCTTAAAGCCAGGCTCGATGTGGAAGAGGTCGTTATTTTCGACCATACAGTGCGTATCGATGATGAGGTGTCGGACCGTAAACCTGCTCGTAATGTGCATAGTGACTACAGCAGTGATGGAGCACAGCAACGCCTGGTGAGTCTGCTCGGGCAAGATCGTGCAAAAGAGTGGGCTGCTGGTCATTACGCATTTATCAATGTGTGGCGGCCAGTTGGCGCTGAGATCAATTCCTCACCGTTGGGTTTTATTGAGCCCCATAGTGTGGATGAACAGGACTGGATACTTCTTGACCTGATCTATCCCGACCGAAAGGGGCAAATATTAGGGTTAGCTGCTAATCCTGCGCACCAGTGGATTTACCGGTCGAGGATGACACCGGAAGAAGTCGCCTTTTTCAACATCTATGACAACTGCGGTCAAGCGGCCATCGCTCACAGTGCACTGGATATGATCGAGGACCCCGAAATACACACCGTTCGTAAGAGCATTGAAACTCGCACCGTGGTTCGATATCGCGATTCGTTATAAAGGCCAGCCGTGCGTAATCTTTGCACGCAAAAAATGCACGTTTGTGTTACTCACACACTAGAAAGATAAAATTATGTCTAAAACAATTTTGATTACCGGTGCAACGGATGGTATTGGTCTGCTAACAGCCAAAACACTCGCCTTATCAGGGCACAACGTTCTGTTGCACGGTCGAAGCCCGGAAAAACTTGAGAATACTGCGCTGGAAATCGGTGGCTCGCCAGAAACTTACTCGGCGGACTTGTCTCGCATAGACGAAGTTCATGCACTGGCTGCTGCTGTTCGTCAACAGCATAGTCAGCTTGATGCCATCATTAACAACGCTGGCGTATTAAAAATCAGTCAAACGCAAACACCTGATGGGCTCGATGTACGGTTTATGGTCAATACCTTCGCACCCTATGTGCTAACGCGAGACTTACTACCGATTCTCCCGGTTCATGCACGTATTGTGAACTTATCATCAGCAGCGCAGGCACCGGTGGATATGGAGGCATTGCATGGGCGCAAGCAGCTCGACGATATGTCGGCCTATGCTCAAAGCAAACTGGCTATTACGATCTGGTCGCGTGAATTGGCAAAGGAGCTGAGCGATGGCCCTGTGGTGGTTGCAGTCAATCCTGGATCTCTACTGGCGTCGAAAATGGTCAAAGAGGGATTTGGCGTGGAAGGCAAGGATATGCAGATCGGTGCAGATATTCTTTGTGAAGCGGCGTTAGGTGAGTCTTTTGCAGATGCGTCGGGTAAGTACTTCGACAATGATGTTGGCGCATTTGCCTCACCACATGCTGCTGCACTGGATACCAGCTACAGTCAGGAAGTGATGCAGGGGATAGAAGCGGTTGTGGCGCAGTTGGGCTAGCCCTGCCTGACCACGACAGTCTGCAAAAAATAAAGCACAAACACCAACAGTAATGTACGAACCATCATGACCAGCAATTCACTATCAGCCGCTCGTTCTATAGAGCGACCCACTCGGGAGTCGATGCTTCAACGATCTCCCTCGGTGCAGCAGTTCTGGCTGCAGAATCAAGATCTGTTTCAAGATGCATGGAAGCAATGGGAAGAGAGCGAAAGCGATAAATTGAACAGCCTGGATAGTAGCTTGTACGATGCGGCGTTACGAACCGCCGTTGAACAAGCATGGAAAGATCCGGGCAACGAATCTGATGTAAAAGCACTTTGGAAAGAGGTCTTTCCGGGTGTTTACGAAGCACAGTTTTTTAACCCCGTGCAACTGGCAACCTTGCGAGATTACTTAAACGCTGTTGCTGATGCTGATATTCCACTACGCCCCCCTTATGGTATCTCCCTCAATCGCGGTGGTGCCATGTTGGACAGTCGCTCTGAAGGGTATTTAGCAGCGCCAGGCTTCCAGGCGTTTTATAAGACCCTTATGAATACTTACATGCGGCCAATTTCGCGCCTGTTGTTTCCTGACGTTACCGGCTATGACAGCCAAACCTTTGGGTTTTCAATTCAGTGGCAACCCGATACAGACACATCACTTCGTGCCCACACGGATGCGTCGTCGGTGACATTGAATATAAATCTGAACCTCCCCGGAGAAGATTTTGCCGGATCCGGGGTGCGTTTTTTTGACAATCAAACCAGACAGATTAGTGAACTGACGTTCGCACCCGGCACAGCACTGATCCATCACGGTAGCGTACCGCACGAATCCATGCCCATCACTGAGGGCGAACGATCGAACTTAGTGTTGTGGCTGTACGGCGAAGGTGGGCAAGTAGCAAGGGGCGGAATCAAGACTCAACCCATCGATGCTAATCAACGCTGGACTCTGCCAGATATAAAAAATGATGGTTTTGCGCCATTTTGAAGTGTGGCGTGACAACAAAGTCGGTAACTTTCCAATGAGAATGGTAACTTTTTGGTGCGATAGAGGCCCCGCCGACCGGCAGCAGTCGGCCCTAAGCCGCCGCTGGAAAGGTTAGTCCGTTCATACTAAAACCGGGTGTAACAGATAATTGAACGAAAGCTGAACCACTACATAAAAGATTAATAAATATAGACCGCACCAGAGTCGCTCGTCGAATTGTCTTGCTGATCACCATTGAGACCCGTAGCTGAACTATCTTCCGAGTTGGCTCCTACAGCAAGTGTACCGCCGTCGGCACTTAGAGATATAGAACCACTAAAGAGATCACTTATGCCTGAGTTGCTGGCTTTGATATAGGCTTGCTGATGCCAGAGTCCATTACCACGGGCAAAGATATAAGCAGCACCTGAAAATCCGGCCGAATTATCAGCCTGATTACCATTGATTCCAGTCGCGGCACTTTCTTCAACAACTGCTCCAACAGCCAGTGTGCTGCCATCTGCACTCAAAGAGATGGATCTCCCGAAGAAATCATTCTCGTCAGGGTTACTGGCTTTAATATAGGCTTGCTGTTGCCATTCTCCACTCGTAAGGGAGAACACATAGGCAGCACCTGCATTACCAGTCGAATTGTTGCTCTCATCGCCATTGAGGCCGGACACGGCACTGTCTTCACGGTCTGCGCCGACAGCCAGTGTGTTTCCATCCGCACTCACAGAAACGGAACGTCCAAAGGAATCGAAAAAGTTAGCGTTACTGGCTTTGACATAGGCCTGTTGCTGCCAGGTACCACTGGTGCGTGTAAAAACATAGATGGCCCCTGCATCACTAGTCGAATTGTCATTCTGATCGCCATTGATACCGGTTGCCGCACTGTCCTCACCGACAGCACCAACAGCCAATGTGTTGCCTTCCGCACTCAAAGAGAGGGATCCGCTAAAGAAATCATCAATGCCTGGGTTGCTGGCTTTAATATAGGCTTGCTGTTGCCAGAGACCATTGCTGCGGGTAAAGACATAGACAGCACCTGAATCAGGAGCCGAATCATCAGCCTGATCGCCATTGATGCCGGTTGCAGCACTGCTTTCACCGGTTGCACCTACAGCCAGTGTGCTGCCATCGCCACTCAGAGAAACGCGACTACCGAAGAAATCTTCAGCGGCTGGGTTACTGGCTTTGATATAGGCTTGCTGTTGCCAAAGTCCATCGCTGCGGGCAAAGATAAATACCGCTCCTGCATTAGTGGCTGAGTTATCAGTCTGATCGCCATTAATTCCGGTCGCGGCACTAGCTTCACGGTTTGCGCCGACAGCCAGTGTTTTGCCATCTGCACTCAGAGAAACGGAACGGCCAAAATTATCGCCGCCGCCATTGTTACTGGCTTTGAGGTAGGCTTGCTGCTGCCAGAGTCCATTGCTGCGAGCAAAGACATAGACTGCCCCTGAAAATAATGACGAATTATCAGCCTGATCGCCGTTAATTCCGGCTGCGGAACTGCCTTCACCGGTAGCACCGACAGCCAGTGTAGTGCCATCCGCACTCAGAGAAACGGAATCACCAAACAAATCGTTAAAGCCAGTATTGCTGGCTTTAACGTAGCCAATAGCGTTGTCCAGGGTACCTGTTACTGCCTGTGTATCAGAATCTACACACCCAGTCGCGTTGCACGCCTGCACAATGTAACGCGCATTAACACGGTTATACAACGCGACCCGGTGATCAAAGCTTAGCGTTGAAGATTCAAGGTCGCCACTTATCTGACTAAATCCGGATACGCCATCTGGATTTTCCATAACCCTGTAAAACTCAGCCCCCTCTGCCGCTTGCCAACTGAGACGAAAGGTTTTATCAGCAATCAGTTCAAGATCGGCAAGGACCATTTGAGGCAACTCTGCAGAAGAAGCTTCATCAGAAACCAATGGGTCAGCACCGGCAATCAGCTCGTCAAGATTACTTACTCCATCACCGTCATTGTCCCAGATGCCGGTATAGAACTGATCAGCGGTAATCTGAAAGGATTCAGAGGGGTTTGTGCCGGTTCTGAATAGTTGATTAAAACTACCTAACGTAATTGCACCGTTATCGTCATTGAACGTAACGACAAGTTCGTTTTCAGTGTCCAACGGAAAGTCATCGACTGCAGACCACGATTCATCAACAACAAATGCAGCAGAAATATCTTTATCTCCCCATTGCAGCCGAACCTGTAGGGCGTTGGATTGGAAAGCTGGAACGGTGATGTCAAAACTCACACGAGTGGTAGTTGAAATCTGGGGCTCAGTGGTAGTGGAATCTACCGCTAATGAATCCGGTGTTTCGGTACCGTTTATTGCAGCGTTACTATCTTGCGCATCGTTTGACGAGTCGCTTGTGGGGCCATCAACAGTAATCTCGCTACTATCAGTTGCTTCACTAACTGCATCAGCGTTCGTCGCACCCGTGTTGACAGTATCTGTTTCACCCGGTGATTGTGAGTCGCTCGAACCAGAGCAACCTGCGACTACCAAAAAGAGTATGCCGACTAGAGCGTGGAACAACAAAGCTGAATAGTCAGAGTTTTTTGCAACAATATTCATTGGGTTCTCCGGTACAACAACGGTACTTGCTATACTTGGAGCAAAGGTCATTGTTACCTGAATTCTAAACGTCTCTTAGCGTAACAAACCTAAAAGAACTCTGCATGGACTTCGTTGATCGCATCGTTGATCAGCCAAATTAAACAGGATTTCTTGCCTCCAAAGCAGCGATGCGTGCTACCGTCCATCTACAGATGGTAGACGCCCAACCCAGAATCCCTATACAACTTCTGGTTACGTCGCTTTCAATATTTTCCTTAGCCAACTACCCAGTCCCTGTTGAGCCGCTCAGTTCCAACTGACCAGTTCGGCCCGAACTGGGGCAGGTTCGTTTTTATCAACTGAGAAACAGCCTGTCAGATCAAGTCCAGGTTTCCACAGATCAGGTATGCTCGCGTGGTATCTCATCCAGCCATTCGCGTTCACTGATTAACTCTTCACCCAAATATGCATGCACAGACGCTTTGACATAATACCTCAGTGCATCGCAATGCATATTGCTTTTAACAACGATGCGTGTCTGCCAATTGCCTCTCGAACTAATCCAGGTATGTTCACCTGTAGCGCTGGCTGTCAATGGATCATCAGGGCAGATGCTCCAACATTCATCACGTATATGTTGCCCCCGCAGCCCATGCTCGGGAATCTCTTCCTCGCCCGTGTCGCTGTAAACACGATAGTGCGTAATGCCTTGTTGCAGATCTTTCTCGACGCTACGTTGCATGATTGATGGTGTGTGTTGCGGGTACGACGGGAACAGATCATCACGTGCCGGTTCCGGCATTTGGTACGGCTCTGAACCCTCGCTGCCGGGTAACACAAGATAAGTATCAGCGCCCAATGAGAAAGTAGCTGTCACAGCAGCAGGAGGCGGTTGAATGGCAGGCCAGTACGCTGTGGAAATTGAAAGTTGCAACCGGTGCCCGGGTTTAAACCGATAAGCACATTCATCCAACCTGATCTCAATCGCAACCGCTTTTCCCGGTTTCATGGGTTCCGGATTTTCATTGCTGTTTCTATGCGCAAGATTCAATACACCATAACTGACGCGGAAAGCTGCACCATCAGGATGAACATCGATCAGGCGAGCACAAAGGTTACCCAGCGGTTGGTCAATAGCAACAACCGCGTGCAATACTGGTCGCCCCAACACATCAACAGCTTCATCCAGAACGGCTGTTCTGAAAACCAGTGAACCGCCATCATCAATTCGCTGGTCCCCTGCCAGATCGGCATCAGGTGCCAGGGAAAAACGTTCGCCACAACTAATACCACAATCTTGCGGTGAGCAAATACTTAGCGGTGATACTTCGGGTGCGGTTGCTTCAAGGCCTGCCTGTGGTGCTAAAAAGAAAGTTGCCGTGTTGTCCGCCGAATCATCCAGTGGCCACTGTTGGCAAGCTACCCAGCTACCCTCCTCACTCAGACGCTCCTTGCCGGGTTTCACGGCCGTGGCCATAAATGCACGATAAGCCGGCAAATCTTCAACCGTATCCCGTACTGTTTCATCCGCCTTCCCGGCATCCGGCCTTAACCAATGGTTCCACCAGGCAATCGCTTCCTTATGAAAATCCATTCGCGGCTTGGGCCAGGCAAAATGCGGATACTTATGAATCCAGGGGCCATTAACGGCTTTAACAACTCCACTGGCATGACGAGCGAGTTCCGGTGGCGCATTGCTATAGTGGTCCGCCCAACCACCAATGATCAGTGTTGGCACGTTGTAATCAGAATAGTTTTCGCAAATTGACCCATGTTGCCAATAGGCATCGCGCGTCTGATGCGAAAGCCAGGTTTGCAAAGGAAACGGCTGCGTTGCTAGCCGGTGTTTCCATACTTCCAGCCAGTCATTGCGCAGCTCCGGGTCTGGTGAACGTGATGCGTAAGTCAGCATCATGTTGGACCAGTAGAAATCAGAGTCAAGATGGCAACCATTTTTGAAATGGATATCATCGTTATAGCGATCAACCGTGGTGCCAATGGATATCACGGCTTTTAATGGCTCAGGATGCATGACAGCGATCTGCAGACCATTAAATCCCCCCCATGAAATTCCCATCATGCCGACATTGCCATTCGACCAGACCTGGCGGGCTATCCAGTTGATGACCTCAACACCCTGCTCTAACTCGCGAGGTGAATATTCATCATCAAAGTCCCCGTCCGAGTCACCGTTGCCGCTGATATCCACACGGACTCCGGCAATACCAGCTCTGGCAAACCACGGGTAATTGCTTTCATCCCGCGCCGCCGTGCCATCACGTTTTCGGTAAGGTAAATATTCCAGTACTGCCGGAAACAGTTCGTCGCTGGACGATTGCGGTAACCAGATTCGGGCTGCCAGACGGGTACCATCTGCCAGTTCGATCAAAGTATGTTCGATGACTTCGAATGTGTAATCTTCACGCATAGTCGTTAAGTTAATTAAGAGCTGGCTTGAAATGCACTGATCGCATTTATAATGCGCTTAAAGCTGGCACGGGCACGTTCGACACTATTGCGGGCCCGCAAGTATCCGTGCACCATGCCAGTTTCACTAATAAAATGCGCTTTTCCACCGATTGCGCTGATCGCGCTACAATACCATTGCCCGTCATCATGCAAAGGGTCACACTGCGCCCCGAAGCACACCGTCGGTGGCAATCCATCAAAACGCTCAGCAAGCAATGGTGCCAAGCTGGATTGGCACACAGCTGGATTTTGCACTCCATCTACGGGAAGCCGAACTTCACGGTAGAACAACACCTCTTCCAGCGTCAACATCGGCGCATCAGCGTGCGTGATGTAAGAACTGGCACTGTCCGGGCGCATCCCGGATTCGTGCTGTTTAATTTCTTCAACCACCTCTGGCAAACATTCACCACCAAGACCGGGGTAAATTAGCACCTGCGCAATAATCGCCTGCGATAAGTCTTCAGCGTCACGACACTTGGCACTGGCGCAAGCTGCCAGATTACCACCCGCACTATCACCACAAAGTATGATGGATTTACTGGATTGGTAAACATGGCGAACAACAGTCATTACATCATCAAGAGCTGCTGGATGCGCATGCTCAGGTGACAGGCGATAGTCAACGCTGATCAAGTCACAACCGGTTTGCTCACACAACTCAGCGCAAACATCGTGGTGGCTCTCCAGCCCTCCCACAACAAAGCCACCACCGTGCAGGTAGATAATTACCGTCTCGCGTTGTTCATTACCACCCGCGCTGGAGTTAGAGCCTGCTCTGGATATGGGCTTATCTTGCAAACGGGAATAACATCTAATACTAATATCTACACCATCGGTGTTACTAATTGCCTTGTCCTTCCATACCACCTTATCCGGAAGTTCAGCACTGAATTCGCGGCACATCGCATCATAGATCTGACGTTGCCTGGCGATTGAGGCGCTAATGGTATCGGTGGGGTAAAACGCTATTGTGCGCTCGATAAAATCGATCGTTTCATGATCGAGCCATTGCTTGTATTCAGCGGGTATCAATGAGCGCTCCGAATTACGCCTCTACTTAATAAACAGGTATCAAACCAATTTAACAGCTAAAGCTCCGTCAAGCACACTGGTTGCAATCACATGTCCGCGCTCGATCAACGCTTGAGAAGGCTGCTTTAGATCCGGAACCTGCACAACGGTAGCCCCTGATGCCAGCCCTGCCAGGGTTCCGGGTTCGCTGTCTTCAAACACGACACAGTCCTTGGCTGAAACGTTTAGCGTGGCTGCCGCTGTCAGATAGATTTCAGGATCCGGTTTGCCCTTGCTGACCTGGTCGCCACCGGTAATGGTCGCAAAGTATATGCGCAAGCCAGCAGCTAGCAGATGATGCTCGACTTGCGCTGTGCGTGTAGAGGAGGCAACGGCACAAGGGATGTTTTCAGCTTCCAATCGTTGCAGTAACTCTACAACCGTTGATTTTACCGGTACGGGTTGTTGAAGACGCTGCTTTACCAGGTCGGCCGCCTCATGGTGGAAATCTGTGGCCTGCATTCGCTCGCCGAGTCCCGCTTGCAAGACCTGTTGACTGTCTTCAAATCGTAAACCGACCATACTCAAAAAGGTGGATTGCAGATCTTCAAAGCCGTATCGTTGTGCAGTCTTTTCCAGACAACCGACCACGATGGATTCTGTATCGAGCAACAGACCGTCCATATCGAATAATGCGGCGGCAAAGTGAGCTTTTATATTATTCATTATTGACAAAGACTGACTGACGCTACGGCTAAGCTGGTGAAACTTCAAGCACGGGAGTTGCCTGATTTAAGCTCTCCGGTGTGCAACTGCTCTTCTTCGATGCTTTCGAACAGTATCTGAAAATTACCTTCGCCAAATCCTTCATCACCCTTACGTTGGATAAATTCAAAGAAAATCGGCCCAGCCACTGTTTTAGAGAATTTCTGTAGCAGTACTTTGGTGACTCGGTTGCCCTTAGCACGGTCTATAACCCCTTCACCGCCTATTAGAATACCATGCTAGCGTAAGCGTTCAATCGGCTGTTCATGGCCAGCAACTGGTTCACCACCTTTTTCATAGTAGACATCGGGAGGTGCCGGTATAAATTCAACCCCGTTGCCAGCAAGGCAGTCCGTGCCACCGTAGATGTTATCACTGCCTAGCGCCATGTGCTGTGTACCCTCGCCCTTGTATTTCTCAAGACAGGATTCAATCCGGCTTTTATCATCCGAACTTTCGGACAGACTCGCCCGTCCAATCGAATTCCGCGCCGTAGGCAGAGTGCCAGCCAGATACTGTCACTGATGACAGATCTGGCGCTAGAATGCGGGAAGGGTCTCATAGATAATTTCCTGTTCTGAAAAAGGTGTTTACCTACAAATACGCGGTACGCATCGGTTGCGCCACCAACAAGTGTTATAGTACAGGCAAGACGCTGGCAATCGGTCTATCCTTTATTAAGACTACTTCCCTGCCCCCGAATCATTTTTTCTTCACGCGGAATCAATCCAGCAATTGCAAACCGGATATTTGTATTTTTTTAGCCAGAATATGCGCTGGCTCTTTGGTGGATTGTTGCTGACCTTTTGCTCAAGCTTTGGTCAGACTTTCTATATTTCGCTTTACTCGGGGCAAATCCGGGAAAAATTTGATCTCAGCCATGGCGAATTTGGCACGCTCTATATGATCGCAACGCTTGCCAGTGCGACTACGCTGATTTTCGTCGGCAAAGTTCTTGATAAATACAGGGTTGTACATGTAGCCGTGACAGTCTTTGCCGGACTGATGTTGTTCAGCTTCTCGATGAGCTACGTCGACAATATCACCGGTCTGGTCCTGGTATTATTTGGTCTACGCTTGTTCGGCCAGGGGATGATGACGCATACCGCCATGACTGCCATGGGAAAATGGTATGTCGGTGAGCGCGGGCGGGCCGTCTCAACCACCTCCATGGGGTATCAAATCGGTGAAGGATTACTGCCCAGCCTGGTGGCAATTGCTGTAGTCACCATCGCTTGGGAGACACTGTGGCAATACTCCAGCCTGTTTCTGTTATTGGCAATACCCTGTGCGTTTTTACTTCTACGTGAAGACCGCAAACCTACAGCCACTGAAAGAAAGGTATTGTCAGCCACCCGTCACTGGACCCGCGCTGAAGTCCTTGCTGACCCGGCATTCTGGATACTCTGCCTGGGTATACTGGCTCCAGCATTTATAGGTACGTCTCACTTTTTTCATCTGGTACATATCAGTGAATACAAGGGCTGGACACGTGAATGGGCTGCAAGCTCCTTTTTATTATTGTCAGTCATGACAATTACCTGGACAATGATTTCCGGTTGGCTGGTGGACCGATTCAGCGCTCGTAATCTCTTGCCATTTTTTCTCGTACCGCTGGGGATTGGTTGCATTTTTATGTCATTTTTTTCATCCCCGGCGAGCCTGTTGGTTTTTATGGCGTTGCTGGGAACATCTTATGGCATATCCAGTAGTTTATTTGGTGCCCTGTGGCCCGAGGTTTACGGCACAAAGCATCTGGCTAACATTCGTGCATTGGCAGTTGCCATGATGGTACTGGCGTCGGCACTGGGCCCCGGTATTACCGGTAAATTTCTTGATGCCAGCGTTAGCTACGATGTGCAACTACGCTTTATGGGTGCCTACGCCCTGCTCTGTGCCTGTGCGATGACATTCGTATCGCGAAAACTACTGGCAAGAGATAATTCAATCCGGGAAATTACCTAAAAGCCTACTAGTGTTTTGCTTATAAGAGTCTTGTTCAAGTTGCAAGATCACGCGGTACCAAAGAACGAAACTTCCCGCTATTCACCGCCGACCAAACAACTAAACATTAGTCTAGTCACTATAGCGAATTTCTGAATCGATCGTTACACTAGCTACCATTGGTACCATTGGTACCATTGGGGAATCTAGCCACCTAGTAGTGGATAGAGAGCAAGGCGAAGGAGTTAGGTTGTGCCAGACATTGAAGCTAATCAGGCCTTGCTATTCCATATCGTAGGTATCTTAGGCTTCATCGTATATATGCTTGCCTATGCATTACTGCAAATAGGCAAAATAGACGGTCAAGGTGTTACTTACGTATCACTTAATTTTCTGGCAGCGCTACTGGTACTTATCAGTTTACTAAATCAGTTCAACATGGCTTCCATGCTTATCCAGGTTGCATGGATAATCATTTCAATAACCGGTTTTCTAAGAATTTACCTATCACAAAATAAGTTGCCAAAATCAGGTGTGCAGATATCCCGTGAATATTCACAAATTGACGATACCGATCACTACATAATTAACAACCAGCGTTTGAACAGGTTGCAACAGCGCCAGGTTTTTGTCAGACAATTGAATGTACATATGGCGTATCAACAAGCACAAAGTGGCGGAGCAAGTAAAATCGTCCGTGTAGGCTGCTTCATTGATAGGGCCAGATTCTTTGGTGCAGGCAAGTTTGTTAAGAAGGGCAAAACAGGATCTATTCACCCGGTAAGCGAACGCAGATGTCGACGCACCACTCTTCAAACAATCAGACAGAGTGCCGCATAATAATGGCCAATGTAATCTGCGTGCAACTAAAACAATTTATGCATATCGACAGGGTCTGTAGAGCCAATTTTGGTTATAATTTTCTGTCGTAGTTTACGCATGGCACTCAGCCACTTGTCGTGATCAGCGGCTTTGAATTGAATATGCTGTGTGACATCGGGATGTGGGAGTATCAAAAATCTTTCCTCTTCGACTCCCTGCAGAACAGTTTCAGCGACTTCATCCACTGTCAAGACACCGGGCACATCGATGGCGTTCTCGCCCTTTGCGTAACCCAGCATCGGTGTTGACACATACTGAGGGCAAATAACTGAGACCTTAATACCATCATCCCTATGGCTTATTGCTAATGATTCAGCGAAACCAACCGCAGCACTTTTAGTAGCTGAATACGCTGCACCACCGATTTGGCTGAGCAATCCTGCCGCTGACGACATTTGTAAAAGATAACCTTCACCACGTGAAATCATACCGGGCAACACTGCTCGTGCTGCGTAAACGTGAGACATTACATGAACATTCCAACACAGATTCCACTCTTCATTGCTCGACGATGCAGCATGTTCGGGTTCACCGAGAAAAACACCGGCATTGGAACAAAACAGTTCCACCGGGCCAAAGTGCGCCTCGGTTGCTTTAACCAAAGCAATGATGTCTTCTTCTTTGGTGACGTCACAGGGCAATGCTATTCCACCGATTTCACCGGCCACAGTATTGGCCGCGCTGATCTGCAGATCCGCAACTACCACGTTCGCCCCTGCACTGGCAAAGCGACGCGCCGTCGCAGCACCTATGCCGCTGGCACCACCCGTTACAATCACGGTTCTGTCTTGTAGTCTCATTCAAAATCTCATAGTACAGCACCAAAGTCCCTTAAAAAGGCATGCTGGTTCTTAAAGACTGACTGCGATGAGACACAGAGCAATGACAGCAGGTGTGCCAACCAAGGTCAGGCTACTGATCAAGTTGGGCCAGATCGATTGCATTGCGTTCAATCAGGCTTTTGTACAATGCCAGATCTTCCGCGATGGCGGTCGCCAGAGGTGTGTGCGGCACCGTACCCAGTATGCCCCGCAGATTACTGTCATCATAGTCGGCCGGGAAAGGCAGAAGATTTTTTTCACAAGTAACATCAGCCGCAGGTTCAACCTGCTTGAGTACATCAATAAAGCTCTCGATATCAGTTACATCATTACGCAAGTTACCGACTATTGCCCCTTGATGTTCAGCCCTGGCACATCCGATGAATATGGCCGCTACATCTTTTGCATGCTGCAGAGTGATTGGGCCGTTGTAACGAATATTAAACGGCCGCCCTGCAGCGGTCGCAAGAATAGCTTTGGCGACATCGGATGTCAGGCCCTGATCACGGCAGACACCATACACATTGTAGGGGCGCAGCCCCACGGTACCCAATTGCCAATCATCCCAATAAATACGGGCTGTGCTTTCATTGGCAGCCTTGTACACACCATAGAGTGTGGTGCTCAGTAACGGCGCATCATCGGGAATGGGTGTTTGAGAATATAACTCGGGCGGCCCGAACGCTGCTGCCGAGCTTGCATAGGCCAGACCGTTTATTTTCTCGGCCCGTGCAGCCTCGAAAATATTGACCGTACCCTGGACATTAACCGCGGCCCCTAACGACGGATTGGCTCGACAAAAAGGGATTTGCATACCAGCAAGATGCACTATGCGGTTGACACCATTTTCAGCCGCGACACGCTTTACCGCTTCCGCATCAGTGACATCCAATTGTTGCCAGCTGACGGTGTCCAACTCTTCTTCCGACAGCAATAGGCGGGGACGTACCGGGTCTGTTGATAAATCCGTTGCAACAACACTGACACCCTCATCAATCAGTTGCCGCAAAACCCAAGCACCAATACAGCCCATACTGCCAGTAAGCAGAAATTTTTCTTCTGATTTTGCAAGCGACATAAAAACCTTCTCCGATGGTATTTAGCTAATCTGATGTTGCTGATCCGATCAGGGTGGACAATGACTAGTTTTCGACAATTGATCGTAAGGATGCCGGTACACCTTCAAAAAATTCCACCATACCGGTTTCCAGTGAGTACTCAGCCCCTATTATCATCAAGCCCTGATTATTGGCGAGATCCGCAAGAATGCTGGAGCCATTGCGCAAGTGATCAACACAGGCACGTACATTTTCCCGCACAGCATGTTTGTGCATCTCTTCAGGTTGATCCTTGAATTTCGTTTCATAGAGCTTTTCAAGCGCCGGACGGATACGCCCGATAATCGCACGCATATTTTTTGAGCACTCTTCTTCAGGTTTGCCCAGCTCTGCAACCGTGGCAGCAACCGCAGCACAGTTGCTGTGCCCCAACACAACAACCAGCTTCGCTCCATGCGCTGAAGCTGAAAATTCTATACTCTCCAATTGGGTAGGCCCGACTACATTACCCGCCACACGAACGACGAATAAATCGCCAAGACCCTGGTCAAACACCAGCTCCAGTGGCACCCGTGAATCCGAGCACCCTAAAATAATGGCCATCGGCTCCTGACCTTCCAGCAGCTCTGCTCTTTTTGCTGAACTGGCCGTTGCATCAAAATTTTGAACGCCTGCGACAAATCGTTTGTTTCCGTCAACCAGTCTGGTGAGGGCTTCTTCCGCGGGAATCATCGTTGCTAATGAATTATTGGGCTAAATAGGACTAAGCGGTTATTCTAACAAGTATCGAACGCCAAGTATCCTACTCTGACCAGTACAGTTACCGGAGCACCAGCCACTAACACAATGAAGATCAATCCAGTGATTCTGTTGCTGGCGCTTGGGCAGACGCTGGTGTGGGCCGGCGCCTACTACGTGTTTCCGGCGCTGTTGCTGCACTGGGAAGCTGACCTTGATTGGAGCCGAGCTGATATTACACTGGCCCTGATGCTGGCGACGTTCTCGATGGCTATGGCATCACCGCTTACCGGCCGTTTGATCGACCGTGGTCAGGGGCCACTGGTTATGGGCGCATCAACAGTTCTGGCCGGTGTTTGCATTGCCTTACTGTCAACCGTTCAAACGCTCGGCCAGTTCTACACCCTTTGGATTATCAATGGCATGATGCTGGCCGGCTGCCTGTACGAACCCTGCTTTGCTCTGATCACCCGTGTAAAAGGTGCAAATGCAAAGCGTTCGATCACCGCTGTCACTCTGATCGCGGGCTTTGCCAGCAGCCTGTCATTTCCAGCGGCACATATCCTGAGTAATCGATTTAGCTGGCAAGTCACGGTTCTGGTCTTTGCCTCTGTAGTGATCACGATGGCCGCACCACTACTGTGGGTGGGCGCAAGAAGACTTGAACAGCAATTCGAAAAACCCGAAGTCCCGAATATCGATCCACCTGAAGAACACCACAGCTCAGCACTGAACAAAACAAAAGGCGCCCAAGATTCGATAACCACCCACTTCCTGAAGCGCCCCATGTTCTGGCTACTCGGCAGCGGTTTTGCCCTAGCGGCTGTTGTGCACGGAACCGTCCTGAATCATCTGCTACCGATACTGGACGAACGAGGTATGGCCGCTGGTATCGCCGTAACCGCGGTGTCACTCATAGGCCCGATGCAGGTCAGTGGCAGAATCCTCATTGCCTGGTTGGGCGAGCGTATCTCCAATCACGCAACCGTGTTACTGGTTTTTGTCGCGATGGCTACATCCATAGTATGCCTGATTCTCGCGCGTTGGCAGCCATGGATGCTATTTGCCTTTGTACTCTTTTTTGGTGGCGGTTACGGCATCCTGAGTATTATCAGGCCGGTAATCGCAAGAGAATTACTGGGAGGGGAAACTTTCGGGGCAAAATCCGGTGTATTGGCCTTTATGTATTTGATGGGTGCCGGCTGCTCACCGTGGGTCGGTTCGCTATTGTGGCGCGTTGGTGGATACCCTCTGGTATTAGGTACGCTGTTTGTACTGATTGTGTTGGCTGCAGTGTTATATAGATCGGCCTATGGCAATGGAGGTACTCGATAAACGAACTGCCGGCAAAGTAGAATCTCTCAGGCAAAATAGAATCTCACACCAGGCCACCAGACCATTGGGAGTGTTTTGCGAAGTATACAAACTCCAATCTCACTAGTTATGAGTCCGTTAGACGGGGGCAGGATCAATCCCACGATAGTAGGCGTAGAAAATCAAGCGCAGCAACATTGCTGGTGGATAGGCTTTGCGGCCACTGTGAGTATTTTTATACTGCGCGACAAAATCACTGACCAGCTCTTCTCGTTGAAGTAAGCGATACAACGAAAACTCAAAACTACCGCTACCTAACACTTCAAGAAAATCGACATTCAGCAAAACTTGCTGACCCAGATTATCGTCTTTGAAGTTGCCCATTCAGTGGATTCTCATCAGGATAACTGTCGATGGCGTGGATTTATGCTCTTATTTTAGTGGTCTATTAGTTTTTCTACAGCATGAACGCCTGCTTCATGCGAACTTGACCGCGACTGACTGGAGCGGTAGCGAAGGGAGAGAGCTGTCATGTTTCGCTTGCAAGCGTTGTTGGGCTTTTTCATCTGAAGGTTGCCTGTAAATGAGGCAAGGTTTATCAGGCTTAGGTTGTATTGCATTTATATCAAGATATGCCCCTAAACGCTCAGCTACTGCAATTGAACGGGTATTGTGTTTATCAATGTAGTGAACCACCTCTTTCCACTGCAACGTTTCGCGAGTAAATTTTACCGCTGCTAGTGCAGCCTCTGTGGCGTAGCCATTACCTTCAGCACCGTCGAATAAAACCCAACCAACTTCGGTTTCTGGGCGGCCAAGGGGAAAATACGGGCCTGCCATTCCTATGGCTTCATCATAACCTTTGAGTGTTATCGCAAATAGTCCATACCCACGGTGTGTCCAATGACCAAGTACGGCATACGCTCGAGTAACACTTTCGGCATAGTTAACATTTCCGCCAGCCATAGAGGAACGCTCAGAGTTATAGAATAACGTCAAAAGTTCTACATCACTTGGACTGGGCTTTCGAAGAATTAAGCGTTGTGTCTCTATGGTAGTCATATCGTGGATATCAATTAGAAGCCTAACGCCTACCACAACGGCTGATTGACAGCGCCACCGGTTCTGGCAACAGCCAGGTTCGGTGGCGCTGTCAATCAGCCGTTGCTGGCTCTGGTTATGTTCGCCCCGCTAGAATACTGTTATGAAAACTTCAATGGGCCTCTATGTGTGCAAAGCCAACGATCATCTCTTAACCAATTTCATTATAAGGTAGCTCGAAACAAGCACGAATATGCCAGATAAAAACGAAGCGATCAAGATTGGCTGGGTAAGTCGATCGTCTATTTCACCAGTAATGTACGGCCAACCACCAGACATACCGTAGGCAACCATTCCACCAATTTCAGATACGATGAAAACCAGGATTCCCCACCAAAAGCCGCATAAATATCCCACATAGGCAGAACAAACAGGTGCTAGGACTAATATGACCAAAATACTCACTATTCCGAACCTGAAATCTGGGACTACCAAGGTCCGTACTAGGATTAAAATCACGGCGATAAGTACAGATTGAATCAAATCGTTGTTTTTAATCGTCAATGGTCTGCGCAACAATTTTACTTTTTAAAAGATGCTGGTCGGCTTGTGGCAATTTAAAGCCCGCAACATGAAACAACTCATCCCGGTAACATGACGCCTGCTTCATGCGAACTTGACGGCGACTGACTGGAGCGACAGCGAATGGAGGAAGCGGTCAAGTTTCGCATGTAAGCTGGTTAGATGGCAGAAGCCCTATGCAGCACTTTGCTTTCTAACTGACAGCACATCGTCAGGATCAATAGGACGAATTTGATCTGAATTTAGAGTAAGCAGAGCTCGTGTTGCTCCTGATGCAGCAACAAACTCTACTTCGAACGTGTCGTTTGGATACACACTTACAACTGCCCCAATATCACCAGTTTCCAGATGATGCTCGGGTATCGAATTGCGCAATACGACTGTATCTAGTTCTTTGTAATTCACTTCAGTTCTCCGGATACGCGGTTACGAATCGCGGATGCTTTTCTGCGTTTAGTATAATCCATATACTGGCGATTCTTACGGAATTGCCACTAGGGCCGCTAATTTCGCCACGTATTGCATATTTTTCGCCCCAATCCGTTGTCTCAAGCAACTCCGCTTCTTCTTTCAATAGCTCCCGTAAGGCAAATTCAAGGTGCTTCCAATTTGAGATATCAAAGCCACAAGACTGGAAGTATTGTGCCTTAAACCTTCCAGTGGGGTGGTCGGGAGACAGTAGATATTTAGTGATCTTCTCCTCTGCTATTACGGCATTTATTTGATGACTCAGGTAATTTCATCCAACGACTCTATGCTATTTCCACCTAACGCCCACCACAACGGCTGAGTGACTGGGACGCCGGTTCTGGCGACAGCCAGGTTCGGTAGCACTGGCTATTTGTCCGTTGCTGGCGTTTGTTAGCGCGACTAACGGTTGATGGCAATCTTATCTCCCACACGCTCATAGGACACCTTTTGCATTTTTATTCCATGCTCGTTAATTGGTAAGCCACTATAAGTCCATTCCCACTGTGAACCTGAATCTATTTTGTCATCATGGCACTTGATTACGCCATCCTGCTTTATTCGCCCCAATTCGTCAGTCTCAGGGCCAAATTCACTGCATGTTTCGAATCCAATTCCCCAATATCTAGCAGGGAGCTCTATCTCTCCGTTTTTTGTTGGAAGCAGATAGGCATGAAGAGATTTATTCCAATCGAAGATTATTAGTACTTTCTCTTCCCAAGCGCTTTCTCTGCGTAATTCATCGAGTCGATAACTTCCTACTTCCAGTGTGTCTACAGCATGGGTTGATCTCTTTGAGTCAGCAAGTTCAGAAGGAGAAAGGTATTGAACAACCACATAAAATCCTACCACCAGGAGAAGTGAAGCAAGTACAAGTGGAAATAAGCGTTTCGGATCATCCATAATTAAGCGCTAACTCCTAGCACAGCGGCAATTGCGGCATACTACGGTTCTGGGGGAAGCCCAGGTTCGTAGTCTGCTGCTAGCTGTCCGACTGCTGCTCTTTAGGCTCCAGATGAAGATAGCTCCGCTCTCAGCTGCATCAACAACACACCAAGTCGATTTCGACCGTTACCTGACTTTCCAGCTCCCCAATAATTATCATGAGGTGATTTTTCTACAAGCATTGCTGGTGCCGTTGATACTAGCAAGTCTTTTAGCGAAGGCACTGCGAACTTACCACGTAGAGCAACAAGCATTATTTCTTCCTTTATCGAATCCCAATTCTTACGGATAGCGAATTCTTTAGATTGTCCAAGTAACCGAGCATCCATTGGTGTCTCTGCTGATTGAATTTTTCTTCGATACTCACCTGATTCGAATTTAGCCGCCTGATAACAATGCTCGACGCTCTTCCAACTTTCATCGTTCAATGAAAATTCAAATTCATAAAAATTTGAAAATTCAAAATAAGGTTCTTTGGATGTATAGAAATATATCTTTTCTGGCATAGTCTCAGCTCGTGCTATGCGATGTAGTCAACTAGCGTGTGATCCTCACCTTCCAGTTCCGTTTTTATGATGTAAGAGATAATTTCCCAATCACCTCGCGCAGATCCTGCACCTATGCGTGGATAGCCCATTCTTTTTCCAGCAAAGTCCTTTTTGATGCGAGCCATTACTCCAGACACTGCGTTGTAGTCTACTAACACTCCCTTTCCTTTCCAGTGGGCCTGTGTATAGGCGTTGACTATAGTAACCGTATGACCTCTGACAGTAGTTTCGGCACTGGAATAGTGACCCAGTTTTGATTCATCCCCTCTTTCCGTAGCTTGATCCGCCTGAAACGCCTCTGGAAAATGCTTTCTTATACTTTTGGCGATTCCACCACCCATATCCCCGTAACAGTCGCATCCATGTATGATTACGTCGAACTCGCCATCTTTTGCTAGCTGGATAAGATCGCCAGAAATCTTCTTCATCGTCTAACACTTATTACCGATATGGTTTCAGCCTAACGCCTGCCACAACGGCTGATTGACTGGGACGCCGGTTCTGGCGACAGCCAGGTTCGGTAGCACTGGCTATTTGTCCGTTGCTGGCTCTGGTTATGTTTGCCTCGCCACAACAAAACGTATCGTAAATACATTTGGCTCCTTCGCCCTCAAAACGGTCATCCAATGGCATAATTACTCTCTCCTTCATAATGCTACCGATAGCCGTTCTTAGCTCCGTTGTGCCAATACTTAGCCGCCTCTCTAGTAACCTTTAGTATTTCATCTTGGAGATAATTGGCCGGCCAGAGATCTATCGTATAGCACTCTATATCACCTCTTTCGATTTCTTCTTCAGAGTATTTGTCAAAATTTTCAGCTTCACGAAAGTTAGTTGCACTATATCTAATTCGATAACAACCAGCCGGTAATTCAATATTTTTCACTATTTGAGCATTCCAGTCCTTTAGGACAACACCTGAATCAGGTATATGAATAGAAGCTTCTACAATTTCTTCGGCAGATTCGATCAATAATGGTTTTCTATCGTGAGTATTTACACTAAGAGTGATGTTTCCTATATGAAGCCCTGTGATGAAAAAAGCAACACCATTAACAGAGGTTCCACATAATCCATTAGTATGATTTTTAAAACAGGAACTTAGATCGCCATCCCAGCCAGCGTCAACTTCAAACTCAAAATAAAATTGTCCAAAATACACAGGAAATAATCCACTAAATATATTCATAACAATTAACGCTATTAGTAGCCGAAATACTATTGAGTAGTAGCGTAATCCAACTTCTTCTGTGTCGGCTTTGAGCCAGTAACAGTCCCCGTGTATTCGGAAAGTTTCCCGGCACCATAACGCTTAACTCAACGGCAACTTGCCTGTGCAGCAGGTTGTGGCGTAGCCACGTTCTGTTGTACTGGCAAGATTGTCCGTTTGCAGTTATTGGTTATGTTTGCCTCTTTTTAGCCTCGATTAATCTGTAATGTGCAAAAGGTATAACAGCACTATTCAAACCATTCTTCTGGAAGACTGTCCAGCTCAAAGTAATTATTTGAATCTTTTGATACTTTTCCATCAATTTTAAATACCTCATCAAATGCAGCAGGATTCTTTATCTTTTGAAGTTTAAATAAAGCTCTATTGACTAGTTCAATTTTAAATTGATTACTCATTTCATTGATAGATTTAAGCGGTCTATTTCCATCATAGAATTCTATAGCCTTTTTAAGTTGACTGCTTCCAGGCGCGTCAAGGAATTTTCGTTGCGCTATTTTTGTTTCAAGAAACCCGTAAATAGATTCATATTGCAGTGACATGTAATTATCACCGTCTGCGGCAAACCATTCCACCAATACATTGGTTTGACGTTGTTCTTTGCAAAGTACAGCAAAAATGTGTCCGCCGTTTATTCGTATGAAAGGAAGTAGAGCTGGCGGAAACTTCAACCCTTGGGCATCATCGGCAAATAGCTGATGGTAAAAATCTCTTTCGCTCCATGATGATACGAGACTTTCTATGGAATCCGTTTCAGCAATTTCAATATCTTCTACACCATTAGCAATTGAGTAAAAGGCGTTCAATTCATTTGAAAAGCAAAAGGGGTAGAAGCGCTTCTCAAACTCCTTAATTTGCACAGCTGTAAGCGGTTCGATAAGCCGTCCAAGCTGCCAAATTCTATCGATGTCAATAGCCACTTAATGTGCCGATACCATAAGTAGATAGTCCAGATAAGGTTTAACAGAGCTACACAAAATCAAAGTATTAAAAACCATCTTGGCAACATAACGCTACGTTTACCCGCAGTGTATAAGCTGTCCGTATTGCGGTAAAGTGGAGTGACAACGACACCGCAATACGGGCAGCTTGTACACTGTCGGGTACAACGTTTTGTTATGTGCAAATTTCAAAACAAAGCTCACCACCAAAAACCTTAACCGAACCAAACTCTCCCTCAATAAAGTAACCGTCTTTATTGGTTTCAAGCACGTCAATATTGCCATAGTCTTTTGTACCGTCTAGGCCTGTTGTTGCCCGCACAGAACCCATAGACTTTAGACCTTCAACTGTTTCTATATTTCTAATTAGTAGTATAGAGGTACGATAACAGGTGTACTCATTCTCTTTTGGCTCTGAGTAAAACTCTGATACCGGCCAGACACTTGCCTCAATCTCAAAACGCAAACAGCTTTTCTTTAGCTCCCAATTCAGTACAAAGGAATCATTAAGATCAATTCCTTTGAACATTTCCATTTCAGTCCAGATCATGTTTTTCTACGTCGCTATATTTCTCACATAACGCCCAGCTCAGCGGCATGTTGACAGAGAGTTCGGTTCTGGCGAAGCCAGGTTCGGACTTACTGTCAATATTGTCCGTTGCAGCTTATGGTTAGGCTGCTGTATCGGTACCCGAATTACAAAAATAGTGGAAACACCCATTTACCAAAACACCAACAAACGACGCACAAAATAGTAGTGCTCCATACGCGTATCCCAAACCACCATTCTCGTTACGATATACGATCAAAAGAAATCCCATACCAATAAGTAAACAGTACATCAATATACTTTGCTGTAGATGTGAACCAAACTTAGAAAATGATTCCACTTTGAATCGAGTGATCCAGACACTTACCAGCGTGTAAATCGGGATTCCAAATATCACAACGGCAGCGACTGCATCCACATCCCCTACCCGATACACAGTATGAAAACCAATAGTTCTTTCGATAAATATCATGCTTAATACTACAGCTACTGATACCAGCAACACAGTACTTCCGAACAATATTGGAACCAAAATTCTCAGATGATTTATCCTAGCTGCCTAACGTCCAGTTCAGCCGCACTTCATGCGATGACCGTTTGTGTGTGAATATGGGAGCCTGCGACCGTACACACAAACGGACAGCGCGTGAAGTGTCGGCTGGAACTGCTTGTTATGCATGCATTCTCTCCTTACACGTAAAGTCTTTACAGGCTATTACGATTTTGGACTCCGATGCAAACTCTATTTCATGAACTATTAAGCCACTCTCAATACGTACCTCATGAGCCGCTACATCACCGTGAAATGTATCTCCCGAGTTTAGCGGGTTTTTATTACCTGATAGCTCGTACCGTTCTATTCCAATGTACTCCAACACAATATCACGATCATGCATTTGACCAAGGAACACAACCTCAATATACGGATGCGGCTCAAAAGGACGCTCCTTTTTTCTGTTTTCTTTGATGGTCAGTGATGTCAACCATGCATCATGTAGGGAGTGAGGGCTATTAAGAATATGCCGCTCTGGATCACTGGCAAATTCATAGACATGCGCAGGGAGCTTATCTTTATCCCTCTCGATTGACTCTAAATATTCATCAAATGAACTGTACATGTCACTACTTCACTTTTTTGCATAACGCTTGCTTCATGCGAACTTGATGGCGACTGACCGGAGCGGTAGCGCAGGGAGGGAGCGGTCAAGTTTCGCATGCAAGCACTGGTTATGCGGCTTTGAATTTAATCTTCTTCACTGATGATAAATCAACTGTTTTTCTGGCATGCCAGAGATCATAGTTGTGCTGCATCGCCAACCAACTTTCAGGGCTTCTTCCCAGTGCCTTTGATAACCGAAGTGCCATTTCCGGACTAACGCCACTTTGATGATTTATCAAGCGGTTGAGCGTGGATGGGGATACTCCCAACTTTTCAGCGACCAATCGAACACTCATATCAAAAGGATCGATATAAGTCTCTTTGATAAATTCTCCAGGATGTGGGGGATTGTGCATGCTCATTAGTGGTAATCCTCATAATCCAGCAATTCCACATTGCCTTCTTTGAATTCAAAGGTGAGCCGCCAATTTCCACTCACAGATATGGACCAACGACCTTTCAGCTTTCCTTTCAATTCGTGTAATCGGTAACCCGGGATATCCAAATCCACCACTGATTGCGCGGTATCTAGCGCTGCCAACATCATTCTTAGTCTCTGGGCGTGGTCAGTTTGGATGCCTTTCTTACTTCCAGTCTCGTAAAACGCTTTGAGGCCTTTGTGACGAATACTGGTAATCATTGACAGATTTTAGCATGTTGCGCATCACGCAACAATATCTATATGGTGTCGCCGCATAACGCCTGCCTCATGCGAACTTGACGGCGACCGACTGAAGCGACAGCGAAAGGAGGAAGCGGTCAAGTTTCGCATGCAGGCTCTGGTTAGTTGCGGGCTCCAAAAAATGTAATTACCCGATTTTGGATTCTATACTGTTCATACTGACTTTGGAGTGCCATTTCTTTCTTGGTATTTACAGACTCATCGACATACATATACAGCTTTAGTATCCCTTTCTCGGAGTGCTGTTGCGCATGATGATGAAATTCAGCATGCGTAAATAGCCACACACTGTCCGTCGACAAATCCGCCACGGCAACTAATTCCGCGGGCGATGAATCTCGCAGATTCCAATCCAGAGCTAGCCTCAATGAGACAATATTACTCAGCACATTCGAGTCTTTCCTGAATGTACAGAAACTCGTCTAGTCGGGTTTTATTCTGCCCGAGATCGAGTGTTGCCATGCCACTGATGTTCAATAACAAACCAGCACAGTTGACCAGGCGATGCCTGATGCCCTTTATGTTTTCATACAAAACATGCGTGCGCCGCTTTTGTGTTTTTGCCCGCCTTGTATTGTCGATCGCGTATTGCAGGGAGCGGGTGATGTTAAACGCCAGCACATTC
>CALLOA010000073.1 GCA_938005265.1 uncultured Granulosicoccaceae bacterium | reverse complement strand
AAGGGAGTATACGGTTTATCCCGTATCGAGGGTTCGAATCCCTCTCTCTCCGCCACTACCACTCTCAGCAAATATCTCTCTCCGCCAGTATTCTTTCCAATCTCCACAAAACTGCAATCAGCGAACAGACATGCTGCTGACTTAATACGACAAGCAATTAAGCCGGCGCCCTGTTAGCAGAAGTCACATAGAGGTAAAGCCCCGTATCCTGACTAACCCATTTTTACTGGTCGCCTCTTCAGGCAGCCGAGGTCCCGTGATCGGGCTTATTCTGGTTCTGGTATCCCAATCCACAAATCCCTTACTTAAAGACACAAAGCACGAGCATTACTTCACGACACAAGGTAGGTGGAATGGAAAGAATTCGTATTCAGAGATTGTTGGAGGTTAATCTTTAGAACGAAGGATGTACGGGGAGTTTTGATAAAGGGTCACTGTGCAAATCTTTGAGCTTCCGTGTGACCGGTGATTCTTTCACCTGAGGGCCGCTTTATTCACCAGTGGCGCCAGCTTGGCTGCCTTCTTCCTGTTCACGTTTGATTCTTTCGTAAATTTCTTCACGATGCACTGCCACTTCCTTTGGCGCATTCACGCCTATTCTCACCTGATTTCCTTTTACGCCAAGGACAGTCACGGTAACTTCGTCGCCAATCATCAGGGTTTCTCCAACCCTGCGAGTAAGTATCAACATCTAAAGTGTTTCTCCATTTTCAGCAAATTTCCGCCGAAATCTGTTTTTTAAGGGTAGACCAAGTCTATCGGAACGAGCTTAGCCAAGGTTAATTGTTAAGTAGTATTCTATGTGTAGATAAATGTAGCAGAATCATATAGTGCACTATTGACCATACTTTATGACTATATTGCCTCTAGCCCAAACTCTTCATGCAATGCACGCACGCCTAGTTCCATGTATTTTTCATCGATCACGACTGATATCTTGATTTCCGAAGTGGTAATCAAACGCATATTGATACCAGCCTCTGCAAGCGCTTTGAACATTCGACTGGCGATTCCCGCATGCGAGCGCATTCCAACGCCAACAATCGATACTTTCACAATTTTATCATCACCTGAGACCTCAGTCGCTCCTAGTTGTTCCATATTAGTGCGCAGGAACTCCATGACACGATTGAAATCATTACGGTGAACCGTAAATGTGAAATCGGCAGCACCTTCGGAAGCAGCATTCTGAACGATCATATCGACTTCGATGTTCAGTTCAGATATCGGGCCCAGGATGGCATAGGCCGTTCCCGGCCGATCCGCAACCGCTGTCACCGTGACCTGAGCCTCATCTTTGCTGAAAGCAATTCCCGAGACCATCGCCTGTTCCATGTTTTTCTCCTCATCATCGTAGGTAATCAGCGTGCCTTCACCTTCTTCAAAACTGGATAGAACGCGCAGCGGTACGTTGTATTTGCCGGCAAATTCCACTGCACGTATCTGCAGTACTTTGGAACCCAGACTCGCCATTTCGAGCATTTCTTCAAAGGTAATACGATCCAGACGGCGCGCTCGTGGCTCGACCCTGGGGTCAGTCGTGTAAACGCCATCAACATCGGTGTAAATCTGGCATTCATCTGCTTTAAGCACAGCAGCCAATGCGACCGCAGATGTATCGGAACCGCCACGCCCCAAAGTGGTTATGTTTCGCTCCGCATCCACGCCCTGAAATCCGGCAACAACCACGATGCGATTTTCCTTCAGATCTGCCTCGATGGCTGACACATCAATATCGAGAATTCGTGCCTTGTTATGGCTGCTGTCGGTCAGAATCTGCACCTGACCTCCCGTATAGGAACGAGCGCTCAGACCAGCGTCCATCAGCGCCAGACACAGCAACGCCATAGTAACTTGCTCACCCGTTGACAGAAGCACGTCCAGCTCACGCGGATCAGTACCCCCGGGCATCATTTCGTCAGCCATAGCCAACAGGCGATTAGTCTCACCGGACATAGCTGATACGACCACCACTTGCTGGTGACCCGCTGCATGCCCTTGCCGAAGCTTATCGGCAACTGCTTTGATGCGTTCGGTCGTGCCTACAGACGTACCACCAAACTTTTTTACCAGGAGTGTCATTTCGGATGAGCCGGGAATTACTGGGTGTTCAGATTATTTAATGAATGTTGAATGTTGTTTGTAGCGGCTAGTTCACGTTGTCACGAATCCAGCCCGGTACGGCCTCAAAAGCTGCATCGATGCCATCTAGCGTTGCGGCACCGGCCTGGGCCATATCGGCACGCCCACCACCTTTACCACCCAGTGGTTTTGCTACCTGATTAACCAGGTCACCTGCTTTAAGTCGATCATTCAAAGGCTTTGACACACCTGCAATAATCACGGCTTTTCCTTTATGCTCGCTAGCCAGAACCACCGCGGCATTGTCGAGTGATTGTTTCAGTTGATCGATCATGACGCGCAGTGCTTTGGCATCTGCCGCATCGACTTTGCCGAGAACCAGATTGACCCCGTTCACCTGCTGGGCAGACTCAACCAGCTCAGACCCTGCCTGGCTTGATTGGCGGGCCTGCAATTTTTCCAGTTCTTTGGTGAGCTCCCGGTTATTCTTCTGCAGCTGCTCAATCTTTTCTTCAAGCTGCGCAGGCACGGTTTTCATCATGCCGGAAAGACGAGTGAGGGTCCGGCTTTCATCAGCTATGATATCAAGTGCTGCTGCGCCACCAACTGCTTCGATACGACGTATTCCTGCTGCCACGCCCGTTTCAGTTCGTATTTTGAAAGCCCCTATGTCGCCAGCCGCGCCAATATGTGTTCCGCCACACAACTCCGTTGATTGATCACCGATGCTAACGACACGAACAGTGTCACCATACTTTTCACCAAACAGGGCAATAGCGCCCGCCTCCAAAGCCTTATCCATTGACATTTCCCTGATCACTGTTGGGCCGTTGGCACGCAGCTCATCATTGACCCATCGTTCAACGCGCATCATCTCTTCTTCAGTAACCGGCGAGCGATGAGAAAAATCAAAACGCAATTGATCCTTGTTTACCAGTGAACCACGTTGCTCGACATGATCTCCCAGCACATGCCGTAGCCCGCCATGCAACAGATGAGTCGCTGAATGATTGATCGCTATTTGCTGGCGGTTTGTTGCGTCAACCAGGGCGTCGACCAGGTCACCTTCTGACAAGGTGCCGGAATCGACAATCACAGAATGCAGAAAGGTTTGGTTCTGTTTGCGTGTATCCGTTACACGAACCGACACATCACTGCCAGCCAATTTGCCAGTATCACCTACCTGACCACCAGATTCGGCATAAAAAGGTGTTTCATTAAGTACAACCAGACCCACCTGGCCCGCCTCGAGGGCCTTGACGCGGTCACCGTCAAGAAACAGTGCCTCGACACTTGATGATGCGGAGAAATTATCGTACCCCACAAATACCGTGGGCTCCGAGTAATCGACCTTGTCGGCAACAGCGTCGAAAGCACTTGCCTTGCGCGCAGTCTGACGCTGGTTCTCCATGGCAGTTTCAAAACCATCCTGGTCCAGTGTCACATTGCGTTCGCGCGCTATATCGGCAGTCAGATCAAGCGGAAAACCAAAGGTATCATAGAGTTTAAATACCACACCGCCGTCTAATACGGCCGCGTTTTGGCCCTTGAGTTCAGCCAACTCCCCTTCCAGAATTTTCATGCCGGAGGCAAGCGTCGTGTTAAATCGCTCTTCCTCCATCAGCAACTCTTTCTCTATCAGTTCGCGTTTTTGATCTAGCTCCGGATAGGCCACTGCCATCTGCCTCGCCAGCGGCGCTACCAGTTTGTGAAAAAACGGTTCATCGGCACCCAGTTTGTGTCCATGACGGGCCGCGCGTCTGATAATACGCCGCAGCACATAGCCACGGCCTTCATTAGATGGCACGACACCATCTGCAATAAGAAATGCGCATGAGCGTATGTGATCCGAGATTACCCGTAACGAAGGATTTTCACGGTCACGCGTGCCGACAATGCTGGCCGTATCTGTGATGAGGTTGTCGAACAAGTCGATTTCATAGTTGCTGTGCACGTTCTGCAATACAGCCGCTATTCGTTCAAGGCCCATACCTGTATCAACACAAGGTTTCGGCAAGGGGGTCATGGTGCCGTCCGCAGCACGGTCGTACTGCATGAAAACCAGGTTCCAGATTTCTATGTATCGGTCACCATCTTCATCTGGTGATCCTGGTGGGCCGCCGGCGACATCGGGCCCGTGATCATAGAAGATTTCCGAACAGGGACCACAGGGCCCGGTGTCCCCCATAGCCCAGAAATTATCCTTGGCACCGATTCGGATGACTTTATTCTCTGGCACTCCAATACGCTTGACCCACAGGTCATAGGCCTCGTCGTCTTCCTCGAACACGGTTACCCATAGCCTCTCAGCAGGTAAAGCGAGAGTGCCGGTAAGGAAATCCCAGGCAAAATCGATGGCCTTTTCCTTGAAATAATCACCAAAGGAGAAGTTGCCCAGCATTTCAAAGAACGTGTGATGCCTTGCTGTGTAGCCAACATTGTCCAAATCATTGTGTTTACCACCGGCACGCACACAACGCTGTGATGTGACTGCACGCTGATAGGTGCGCTTTTCGTCACCGGTAAAAACATCTTTAAACTGCACCATGCCAGCATTGGTAAACAGCAGGGTTTTGTCATTACCTGGCACCAAGGAGCTCGAGGCGACAATCTCATGCCCCTGCTGTTGAAAAAACTGCAAAAAACGTTGCCGTATTTCTGCTGTACCCATGGAGGGTAAGTGATTGGAAGACTCAACTGTCATAGTTTGCCTGCCTGATCTGCCAGACCAGGTAATGTCCTTTCAGTGAACAGGGTTCGGGGCTATGGTCACGAGCCGCCCCAAAGATTAACGGGTTGCAAATTCAATACGCCCAAGTTTAAAGGATAGGAAAGTTACTATAAAGAGAAAGTAAAGAAAGCATCAAGATGGGTATCGGAACTATTTGGCGACACTGGCGACGCGTCACCCTGCTACCGATTGATTTTCACTGTCAGGATTTTCTATGGCAAACATGACCTGATCGTTGGAAAAACCCCGGCGCAACAGGTAGCTACTCCATTGTCGGCGTTTTTTTTGACGGCCTTCTGACAATTTTGCAGCATTTGCCCGTCGCGTTGCACCTGTGTCATCGTGCTCATTGGCGTGGCCTGAAAGACTCGAATCAGACAAATCAAAGCGAGCGGAAAGCACAGCAGATGCATGTGCGTACCAGTCGATATTTTGAGCACTGACAAATGCTGCCAGAGTGGAATCTGCCAAATGCCGATCAACGCCTCGCTGGCCCAGCTTGACCAGAATATCCAGCTCGCCAAAACCTTTCTTGAAGCGTTGTTCCACAAACAATTCAGCAAATCGCTGGTCGGACTGATAGCCCTTCTCTTCAAGCACCAGCAAATTATCGGCAATTGTCTGTTCTTCAAAACCGGCGGCAAGCAGCTTGCGGTGAAGTTCAGCCTTAGTGTGTTCCCGCCTTGCCAGTAGCTTGATGGCACGGGCATAGACCTGCTTGGCATCGCTCTCGACAGAGCTATCCTGGCAATGGCTATCAGTCACGATTCAGGCGATTAAGGTTTAAAGGTTTCGATTGACACGGAGGCCTTCGAAAAGCGAAGACCCCATTGACACTCGCTCAAGCTCAGGCTTCTTCTTTCTCCGGCTCGGCTTCAGTCGCCTCCGCCGCGCCAACGGCTTTCGGTAGGAGCATTTCACGCAGTGCCGTATCGATTTCATCAGCTATTGCGGGATTTTCCTTCAGGTGTTGACGTACATTTTCCTTACCCTGGCCGACCCGGTCGCCGTTATAGCTGTACCAGGCGCCTGCCTTGTCAACCAGACCATTGGCAACACCCAAATCAATGAGTTCACCCTCTCGCGATGTTCCTTCTCCGTACAAAATTTCAAATTCAGTTTGCCGAAAAGGTGGGGCCATCTTGTTCTTGACGACCTTGACACGGGTTTCATTACCCACGATTTCATCACCGCGCTTTACCGCACCGATGCGTCGGATATCCATTCGGACCGACGAGTAGAACTTCAGCGCATTGCCACCGGTTGTAGTTTCCGGGCTACCGAACATCACGCCTATTTTCATGCGAATCTGGTTGATAAATATCACCAGTGTATTGGAACGTTTGATATTTGCCGTCAGTTTACGCAATGCCTGAGACATCAGACGAGCTTGCAAGCCGACATGTGAATCCCCCATATCGCCTTCGATCTCGGCTTTGGGTGTAAGGGCTGCAACTGAATCAATAACAATGATATCGACTGCGGCACTACGTACCAGCATATCGGTAATCTCCAGCGCCTGGTCACCCGTGTCTGGCTGTGAGATCAGAAGATCATCGACATTGACACCTAATTTCTTCGCATACTCAGGGTCCAGTGCATGCTCTGCATCAACAAACGCTGCCGTACCACCAGCTTTCTGGCACTGCGCGATCACTTGCAATGTCAGCGTTGTTTTACCGGATGATTCCGGACCATAAATTTCGCATATCCTGCCTTTGGGCAAGCCACCTATTCCGAGCGCAATGTCCAGCCCCAGGGTACCTGTGGAAATAACTTCAATTCCACGCGAATCCGTCGCATCTCCCATGCGCATGACAGCTCCCTTACCAAATTGCTTTTCAATCTGGCCAAGGGCTGCGGACAATGCTTTCTCTTTTTGATCGTTCACCAGCTTATCTCCTGTAGTTTCGCTGTAAAGGACACAGTGCAATCGCTGGCCTAACCGGTAGCGGGCTGCTCACCCGGCACCACGGCTGGCGCGAAACGAAAACACTTGAATGTTGCAAGGTCGGCCAGTCAGCTGTGCAGCTGATGTCCAAGATCATGCAAGGTCTCCAGAGCGGCTGGAGCGCTTGCATCAAAGGCTTAACCAGGCAAGATATCCGGATACGCAACGACTCCTTCCGCAGGCACCGAACAACATGATTATCCCACAAATGAACCCGCCTTACACGACCCGGAAGGTGATTCTTAATCTTGCAATAGATGGGAGACGAATGAACTGTACAGGATTTGTACAGTTTTAAGATTAGTACTGCACAAGGCAGAGTTAGCGCTGTTGTCAGTTACCGCCGATTTCTTTTTCGCAGTCTATCGGATTGTCGGCATTTACTGCATTATGTTGCTCGCACAATTCCAGTAAAGCATCCATTTTTTCTTCCAGCTCCTTTTGCTGCTCGGCTAGTCGGTCACGCACACCAGCCTGCTCTGCCAGCATTGTTTCGCGCTCCTTTAAAACATTCTCCAGCTCCTTGCGTTCGTTCTCGAGATTACTTTCCAATTCTTCGACTACGGGGTTAGAAGAATCGTCACTCTCGGACGACTGCGCTTGCACGACGGCTGCCATCGGCAGGAGCAGCAGTGCCGCAATTACACTACCCGGGCAGGATTTTACGACAGACTTTCTAGTTCCTGACCCGTTGGCCAGATGATTGAACAGGCTATGCATTAACGTCACCGTGGTTTTTATCATGGAAAAAGCAATTGAACGAACTCGGGCTTAGCCGCTAACAGCGCTTCACGCATCCAACTATAGCTTCGACTGCCGACAGCATTCTTATCGTATGGCGGTCACCCTCAAATTGGTAGCATTGAGATTCAACCTGGTCAATGAGTGCCCAGGCAATCCATACCGTACCAACAGGCTTGTCTTCAGTTCCACCAGAGGGTCCGGCAATGCCACTGACAGCAACTGCAAGATTACTGCCCGCACGAACCCTGGCCCCCACAGCCATGGCCTCGACAACCTGCTTGCTGACAGCGCCATGTTGCTCAAGAGCAGCTTGCGGCACACCGAGCATGGACTGTTTGGCACTGTCGGAATAGGTGACCCATGATAGCTCAAACCATGCTGAACTTCCCGGCACGGCTGTCAATGCCGCAGCAACAAGTCCCCCAGTACAGGATTCCGCTGCGGTAACCGACCAGGCAGCAGATTTTAATTTACTACCGGCTCTTTCGGCTGCCTGCTGCAGCGAGTCTTCGATTTCAATCATGATTTTTTTGAAACTGCACTCTGTCGTTGCAGGAATTTGATGTTGCAACTCATATAGAATACAGCAATGTGCAGCTCCCCGGTTCAATCCATACCCGCAGCATCAACGGCCAAAACGCCGATGATGAAGCAATACCTGTCTATCAAGAAAAATTATCCGGAGACACTG
>CALLOA010000072.1 GCA_938005265.1 uncultured Granulosicoccaceae bacterium | reverse complement strand
GGCACTCTCAGTCACAGTTATGGGCACAATCATGGCTGCAACTACCGGTATTATCGGCGCATCAGTCGTAATGATTACGTTGCTGGCACTACCCACGATGCTGGGGCGCGGCTACAACGCGTCACTGGCAACCGGCACCATCGCCTCCAGTGCCACATTGGGAATTTTGATCCCGCCCAGTATCATGCTGGTTCTGATGGCCAACCTGATGACGGTTTCGGTGGGCAATCTATTCATAGGCGCTATTCTGCCGGGTCTGGTCTTATCCGGCCTGTATTTTCTGTACATCGTTACTGCCTGTACGATCAAACCATCACTGGCACCGAAACTACCACCTGATGCCATCAAGTTAGTGCCCAGCAAAAAGCACAATATCTTTCTCTATATTATCCTCAGCGCCATTATGATCGCTGCCGCTGTCTATCTGACAAAGAGCGGCTTCAAGCCCAATGTTAACTGGGGCTTGTTTGCCTTTTTCGGCATATTCACACTGTCAATGATTATCGGCCGTATGGAAGACGATTCCATCTGGGGTGGTTTGTTGTTGGGTTTTGTACCACCCATCTTCCTGATCGTCATGGTTCTGGGTTCGATCTTCGGTGGCTGGGCAACCCCGACAGAAGCAGCCGGAGTCGGTGCATTCGGTGCCATCGTACTTGCCATGTTTAACGGCACATTTAACATGCGCCTGCTAAAGGATGTTGTTGATCGCACGACCCTGACTACGGCGATGATCTTCTTCATCTTTGTCGGTGCAACAGCTTTCTCCACCATATTCCGCAATGTTTATGGTGAAGATCTGATTATCGAGTTCATCGAATTTCTTGAGCTGGGCCCATGGCCACTGCTTATCCTGCTGATGACGGTAATCTTTCTGCTGGGTTTCTTTTTCGATTTCCTTGAAATCATCCTGATCATCCTGCCGGTATTTGCTCCGGTTATTAAAACCATGGCACCTGAGTTCGCGCCGCACCTGGGTATCGACCCACCGGCCAATGCAGCTCAGCTGCAGTTTGTGCAAGCGCAGGTGGTGTACTGGTTCGCAATATTGGTGGCGACGAACCTGCAGACATCGTTTCTCACGCCACCGTTCGGGTTTGCCCTGTTTTATATGAAAGGGGTGGCACCGTCGATCGTGAAGATGCAGGAGATATACCGGGGAATAATCCCGTTCGTATTGTTGCAGATTATCGGTATCCTCACGGTTCTCGCCTTCCCTGGATTGGCGCTCTGGTTACCGCAAGTGGTATTCGGCAACTAGCCTCCCAAACAGCGTCACTAAAAAGCAACAACGAAAAAAGCCACCTGAGCAGGTGGCTTTTTTTTGGCCTTGGATTTCGCTAACCCGCCTATCCCAAGTCTCGGTCTATTCCAAACCAGCAGCGGTTTCAACTCCCTCAGGTGTTCGTAATTTAACGATCGCCACCACTGCGGTTACCACTGCCAGAACAGCCAGCACCCTCAGTACCTGACTACCGCTACCAAATACGTCAATTGCGTGGCCAACCGGAATCGGTGCGAGCGAAGCTCCAATGACACCTACCATCTGCCCCAAGCCCTGGATTGAACCCAGGTGAGCCCGCCCAAAATAGCGAGGCCAGATATAGCCAAACATGGTCAACATGAAGGCGTTGCAAAGACCAAAAATAATTGCGTAGATCACACCCCCTGTGAAGTTTGTAACCAGGGTCATGGCAATCATGGCAATGGCCACCAGTATCATTTCGGTAGCAATAACGTAGCGTGTACGGAAAGTGTCATAGATACGCCCTATAAAAGGCATGGTGATCGCTGCAGTCAAAGCAGACACTGAGAACAATCGCGCCGCTTCCGCACTCTCTAGCCCCTGGCTGGTGAGCACTGAGACCTGAAAAAAGTGCAGAACGGTAATCAGCCCCCCGACTACAAACCAGACACCACAAAGAATGTAGAACGCGGTTTCTTTTTTAGCTTCTGCCAGTGTCAGGCCGGTGAGAACCTGTGCTCCTTCATCGCCCGCCTGTATCTTCTCACCGTCAATACGCAAGCCTATCGATTCAGGCTTGTCATAAACCAGGAACAACAGCACCGGAATCATTGTTACCCACGTTAACAAGCCCAATGCCATCCACGCGGTGCGCCAACCAAACTGTGCAATCAGGTATTCGCCCAATTGCGGATGGATTGCCATGGATGCTGCAAAGCCCAGACCCATCAGGCTCATGGCAAAACCACGTTTGGAAAGAAACCACTGCGATACCAGATTGGCCGAACACATCATGATCGAGCCTTGCCCGATAAATCGCAGCGCGGCGAAGCCAAAGGCCAACCAGATAACGTTAGCCGCAGCACCAAAAAACATGCATGCAAACCCTAAGGCCGTTGTCACGGTAAGTAGCGTTGTTCGTGGCCCGAAGCGATCCAGCAATCGACCCGCCTTGGGTAAAAGAAAGGATGCGGCCAATGTGGCAACAGCATAAGCTGTCGCGATAGCCCGTTTGCTTAACCCCAGGGAATCGCTGATGGGTTCAACAAACACGGAGAATGTGTGGGATTGCCCGGGACCGCTGGAGAACATGCAAAGCCCGGCCACAGCAACGATAGCCCAGCCATAGTAAAAATTACCAGAAGCCGAACCGACAATCTTTTCTCGAAATTGATTTATCAACAGTAGCACCAGTTGTTGTTATCCCTGATTTGGGCACAATACCTGTGAAGTATAGAAACGATGGCGACCAAATGAGGCCGGTTTACGCAGCTACAGATAAACCGCAGCTACAGATAAACGAAACCCGAATTAGCGTTCATTGGCAGGCAGATAGGGTTATATCATCGATAGCCGATCGCTGACTACGAACTACAGGAATAAAGCTAGGAAGAAGGGAGCTGGCCGGCCAGGCTCAAACAATATTATACTACATCGGAATGATCTTAAGGCAATGAAGGTCATTGCTCGAAAGCACAGTTTTGTATGCGTCGCATATTCCGCAATCCCGGTTAAATTCGCGTAAGCAACAAGCCGCCAGTCTATACACAGGCCCATCCCTTGCTCATACACCGGATTCACGGAATGAACGGCTCGCTGGGCGCAATCCGCTAACTGATGACAATAATCACCCGAAATTTTCTACTTGCCTCAATCCTGTCCGCTTGTATTGACATGCCAACGCTGGCACAGGACCTGGCCGGCGCATGCCACAGCCACCAGGGCTGGCAGGATAGCGACAGTGACCGAATCCCCGATATTATCGAAGGTGCAACCGATATTGATGGGGATGGTACCGCCAACTATCTGGACGAAGACGCAGATGGAGATGGCATACCGGATGCCAGTGAGGCTTACAACAGCCCTGCTCCCAACGGCGAAGATATTGACGGTGATGGAATTGATGACGCTTATGATGCCAGCGAAGTCTATGAGGGCACTGACAGAAACGGTGACGGTGTTGATGACAATAGCCTTCCGATAGACAGCGACCATGATGGCACACCCGATTTCCTCGATACAGATTCTGATAACGATGGCCTGCCGGACGCGGCTGAAATAAATACGTCATCCTGGTTTACAGACGCTGACACTGACGATGATGGTCTTGATGACTATCAGGAATTACAGCTCGGTACCAAACCCAATAAATACGATACCGACAACGGCGGCGTATCCGATTGGTGGGAAACCTACCTGGGTACGGACCCATTAGACGGGTCTGATGATCATTTACATCCCGGCAATCTCGACGTTGACAAGGATGGCTTGCCCAACGACCTGGAAGGTTATGGCAATAGTGATGGCGACCAGATACCCGACTATCTCGATCTGGATAGTGATAACGATGGCTGGTACGACATTATAGAAGCCGGTTTACCGGATAGTGATGGCGATGGCCAATTTGATAACGTAGAAGATGCTAACAACGATGGGTTGGCCGATGCGGCTGCCGGCCTGTTAAGCACATTACCTGATTTCGACAATGACGGGCTGGCCAACACTATCGATGTCGATGCTGACAACGACGGGCTGGGTGACGCCTTCGAGATGATGCAAATTTCCCTGTTGGTAATGGCAGGCTTGCAACCACTGGATATTGACGGTGATGGCATGCCGAATAACCTGGATCGGGATTCCGATGGTGACGGCATACTCGATACGATCGAGGCGGGCTATCCGGACCTTGATCAGGACGGGGTCGCTGACCTGGTTAACGATCACGATGGTGACGGTATACCGGATCGGGCAGATGTGGACCTGACTACAGGTGTTGATAATATCGACAGCGATGGAGATGGTATCGCCGACCGCTTTGATACCGACCACAGTGTAGAAACCACAACAGTGACCAACTGGTCAACACTTGAACAGGAAACAATAACGCTACCGAACACGGACATTGACGCTGACGGAATTGTTGATCGTCATGACCCCGACCACAATGGTGATGGTCATGCTGACGAATACTTTGAACAGCGTATTCAGGCAGCAGAACTAGCCATCGATGCTGATGGCGATGGCTTGATTGCCTTGAGAGACAGCGATGATTTCATGCCCTTTGAACCTGAACCGGCAGCACTGGCAGCAGCATTACCAGCTAACGAAGTCAGCCTGCCCGATTCTGTGCAAACAACAAGCTACGTGAACGCCTTTAATCCCTGCCCTGTCAACGGTGTAGCAAACGGAACGCCAGACACTGTCGAAACCAACACTGACACGACAACTGAAATAACGGGCACGACCACCGAAAGCACCGCGGGCACCCCGCCCCTGCAGCAAACAGAAAGCACAGCGATGCTTACTGATGAAGCTGCAGCCGAAAGTACTGGCAGCACCAACGAAGCTAGCACTGACAGCGCAAGTAACGAGGCACCCCAAATTGGAGCCGCAACGTCGCAAGGCGGTTCCGGTTCTAATGGACTAATCTCGCTGTTGGCTTTGTTGTGCCTGATGGCAAGCTCCATGACAAAACCACGGATCCAGATACGCCAGTAAATACAAAGCTGCCCAAGCCTAACAAACAGTAACGAGCTAAGCCTCCCTCCCCACACTTTGTAACCAAAAAAAGTTATTTAATCAATGCGGTACATAGCACGAGAGATGACGTTGCCTTCGCAAGAATGACGGCGAATCAACTCTTTGACAGTAACGAGCTGCTAGTGTGTCGGTGCCAGTTTGGACGGGTGTTGAGCCACAGGCCAGGTTGCAAAATCGGGCCACAAAAAAAGTTATTTAAACAATCCGGTACATAGCATGACTACGGTTCGATGTATGCGGCCGAACCTCACCAGGCCAACGTCCCGTTTCCACAGCGGCAGCCCAGGCATCACTGGCGACAACCTCAGGCCCATCTATCTCATACATCGCAATATAGGACGGCGATGGAGCATCAACAGTTTTCTTCTCACCAGCCATGGCAAACACAAACGACTCCCCTTTGGCCCGGCTTACTGCATGCACCCCTTCTACCTTCATCAGGTAAGGTATGTGCTCTTCGTCATAGACCTCGTTAAATAAATCCTCATAGTCCGGTTCAACATCCATGGAAACGCATAACAAATAACGTGTTTTGACTGGCATTGGTAATCCTCCGTAAATACTTGAGTGGTTTAGATGAGTTGAATTTACACGGCTACTGTCGCCTATAATAGCGCGACTGAAGGAGAAGAGCCCATGTTCAATGCACGCACATTCAAATTTCTGAAAGAACTCAAGCAGAACAACAACAGGGAATGGTTTCAGGACAACAAGCAGCGTTACGAAGATGATGTCAGAACGCCTGCACTCGACTATATCGAAACAATGGGAGTGCCTCTTGGCAAGATATCACCTCACTTCATAGCTTCAGCGAAGAAGTCTGGTGGTTCCATGATGCGAATCTATCGTGACATCCGATTCGGTAAGGATAAAACTCCATATAAAACCAATATCGGCATTCAATTCCGGCATGCAGCCGGCAAAGACGTACACGCTCCGGGATTCTATCTGCATGTCGAGCCTGGCGATTGCTTTATTGCCGCCGGTATTTATCATCCGGATACTCCGACCCTCGGCAAGGTCAGATTGTTGATGGATGAGTACCCGAATGAATGGAAAAAAATCAGTCGCCGCGTAGTATCTGAAAAAACCGGGTTTACCTTTCATGGTGATAGCTTGAAAAGACCGCCCAGAGGGTTCTCGGAAGATCACCCGTTAATTACAGATTTAAAACGTAAGCATTTCATCGCAGTCAAACCACTTACGCAAAAACAGATCATGGCCAATTCAATTGTGAAAGACACTGCCGCTCTGTTTAAAACCACAGCACCACTGGTTGAATTTGTCTGCAACGCCTGTGATCAGGATTTTTAACAAAAACGCGTAATTAAAGCGCCAATGGTCACAAAAGAGTCCTCCCGACAATCACATTTCTTGTAAACTGGCCAGAAGTCATTACAATGATAATTACTCAACGGGGTGCCGAAAGGCTGAGAGTGTCTACAACCCGTAGAACCTGATCCGGATAACACCGGCGTAGGAATTGAGTCTCTCCGATCGCGAGCCTCTACACTAACGAGCCTCTATACTGGCAACAGGCCTCTCAGCTAAATTCAATCACTTGTTTTTGTGGGTTTTGCTCACTTGCGAGTGCTTTCTCGCCCAGGGTGTGCTTACGCATCTTAAGTGCCCGGCACATGTTAAGCAGTTGCTATCCGGGATATTTAACCGGCAAGCCTGCATTATCCAATGCAAATGCTTGTATTACAAAGTCGCTTCCGTTGATACCGGCTCACAGATGCCACCTTTTGTCCGATAGCTGCAATCAGCTATGGCGACTAGACAGATCTGTAAGTCCCGAATTCATATGCTGCCAACCTTGGAAATACAATGCAGACAACTATTTTTTCAAATCGAAAACCAGAACTAACGGCAAGGTCAAAAAAGCTTTTGGCCCTGCAAACCGCCTTTGTCGTTTTTATCTCGTTGCTGCTGACTGGTGCAGCCCAGGCCAACGAACGCAAACTGGTGATCTACACCTATGAGTCTTTCACCAGTGAATGGGGTCCGGGTCCCGCAATCAAAACAGCCTTTGAAGAAAAATGCGGTGATTGCGAAATTGAATTCGTTGCGCTGGATAGCTCAGCCGGTATTCTCAACCGGGTGCAACTTGAAGGTAAATCAACCAAAGCCGATATCGTACTCGGCCTTGATACCAATCTGATGGCACTGGCTGAAGACACCGGGCTGTTGGCGACAAGTGGTGTTGACACCTCAAATCTGCAGATGCCAATAGACTGGTCATCTGACGTGTTTGTACCCTACGACTACGGTTACTTCGCTTTTGTCTACGATACTGAAACTCTGGCAGAACCACCCACCAGCCTGAAAGCACTGGCTGAGGCACCGGATGACCTGAAGATTATCGTGCAGGACCCACGCACCAGCACGCCCGGTCTCGGACTCATGTTATGGGTAAAACATGTTTATGGTGACGAAGCACCCGAAATTCTTGAGAAGCTCTCGGCCAAGACATTGTCTGTGACTAAAGGTTGGAGCGAAGCGTATTTCAATCTGTTTCTGAATGGTGAAGCGCCGATGGTATTGAGCTACACAACCTCACCGGCCTACCACATGGCAATCGACAAAACAGATCGTTACCAGGCAGCGGCCTTCAGCGAAGGTCATTACCTGCAAGTCGAGGTGGCTGCACTACTCAAGGATTCCAAACAACAGGAGCTGGGCCGCGATTTCCTGCAGTTTCTGATCAGCCAGGAAGCGCAGAGTGCGCTACCGCTAACCAATGTTATGTATCCGGTGGCTGATATCGGCGATGCCCTGCCAGCCGAATTCAGTAAGCTGGTAACACCGGCAGAAACACGCCTTTTCAGCCCCGAAGAGGTACGCGACAATCGTAAAGCCTGGATTGATGAGTGGCTGGAGGCAACCACTCGCTAGATCACCCCTTAAGGTGAATTTACCTGAGCAGCCGGGCTACGGCCCGGCAGCTATGGCATGAGAAACCACACTCACTCCTCGTCGCACGGCTTTTGGTGGCTGCCCGGACTACTGGCAGTACTGTTACTGATAGCTGTAGTCGGTGCACCGGCGTTGGCACTTTCTCTGTACCTGAAACCAGCGCTGCTTATTGAACCTTTCACCGACGCTTGGCTTCGACGGGTGATCGGATTTTCTTTTCTGCAGGCAACATTATCTACCCTGCTTGCGGTTTTGCTGGCAATACCGGTCGCCCATGTACTGGCGCGGCGCCAGTTTCCAGGGCGGCGCCATCTTCTGGGGCTCTTCAGCCTCGCTTTTATTATTCCAACCGTCGTAGCTGTATTCGGCATCGTTGCTGTATTCGGCATCAATGGCTGGATTAATATCGCAGCGCAAAAGCTGGTTTCACTGCTCGGCCGCGACGCTTCAGAACTGAAACTCATCGGCAGTATTTATGGCCTTAGTGGCATCCTGCTAGCCCATGTATTTTTCAATCTGCCCTTTGCAACCCGTGTCATCCTGCAATCAGTGGAAGCCGTGCCCAGGCACCATTGGCAGATTGCAGCACAGCTGGGCATGTCACGCTGGCAAGCATTTCGCCACCTCGAATGGCCGGCAATGCGTCCACAACTCGGCGGATTGCTACTACTGGTTTTTGCGCTTTGCTTTACAAGTTTTGCCATCGTACTGACACTCGGCGGTGGGCCACGCGCAACCACTATCGAAGTAGCTATTTATCAGGCATTACGATTTGATTTTGATCTCGGTGCAGCTGTGGCGCTTGCAACAGTACAGATGGTCTGCTGCGCTCTACTGTTATTGCTGGCGCGAAAAAAACGTTATACGGATTTAAGCACAACTTCCTACTCAACTACAGATTCAAACCTGTGGCAAAACCAGCACGGCAAGCACAACGTCTCCGTAAGCCAGAGCCTGCGATATGATCGTGATACTTTAAACAAGCGACTATTTGACTACTTGATTATTGTCATAGCACTCGGGTTTATACTGATTCCGATGCTGGCACTAGTGGTGCGCGCTATGGGACCCGAACTGCCCCGCGTTCTTTTTGCAGCGATTACTATAAAAGCGCTATTCAATACTGTATGGGTAGCACTGGTTTCAGGTGTGTTATGCATTAGTTTGACAATGGGCTTGCTGATCAGTAGCAGACATCTGGACTTACGTCTGGGCAAACCGGTTTACGCGACAGCCTTGCAAACCAGCGGCTTATTCATATTGGTTATCCCGCCTATTGTTCTGGGCACCGGACTTTTTTTGTTACTGCGCAATGTCGCTGACGTTTTTGCTCTGGCCCTGGTGCTGGTGATTTTAATCAACGCCCTGATGGGGCTACCGTTTGCCATAAGAATTTTGAGTGTGCCTTTGTGGCGCACAGCAAAACGCTATGACCGTTTGGGCCAGATGCTGGGAATTCACGGTGTTAATCGGGCGCGCTTGATCGAATGGCCTGTCATAAAAAAACCACTGGCATTCGCACTGGCGATAACAACAACATTATCAGCAGGTGACCTGACCGCCATTGCCTTGTTCGGTTCCGAGCGCGTTGCGACATTACCGTTACTGCTTTACAGTCGCATGGGTAGCTATCGCATGTATGACGCAGCAGCCACCGCTTTGTTGCTGTTACTGGTTTGTCTGGCACTATTCCGCTTTATTGAAAGTCGGGCCGATTGAATACGGAAAAAATACGGAAAAAATTTTCCAATGCTCGAACTAACAAAAGCCACAACCACATTAGGCCATCGCCATTTTGAATTCTCTCTGCAAGTCGCCAGCACAGAAACCGTGGTCATCGTTGGCGAGAGTGGTGCTGGCAAATCTACCCTGTTAAACATGATCAGCGGTTTTGTCGCGGTTGAGTCGGGTGACGTGCAGTGGCATGGAGATTCCTTGATCGCCAAGGCAGTGGCCGAACGGCCGATCACCATGCTGTTCCAGAAACACAACCTGTTCGAACATCTTTGTGTAGCTGACAATATCGGACTCGGATTGGATCCGGGCTTACGACAGATAAAAAAAACCGGTACCGACGATCGGCAGAAAGTACAGGATGCTTTAGAGCAGATAGGCCTTGAAGGCTACGGAAATCGCATGCCGGGCGAATTATCGGGTGGCGAGCAGCAGCGGGTTGCATTAGCGCGGGCACTAATCATGAATCGTCCACTTTTGTTACTCGATGAACCTTTCAGCGCACTGGACAGTGAAACCCGCAAAAGTGTTCTCGAACTAACCAAAACACTCTGTGCCGAAAAACAACTTTGTACGCTCCTTGTAACCCACAACCCGGAAGATGCCACGGTATTGGGAGCTCGCCTGGTCACCATCCGTAACGACAGCGTCAGCTCTTGATCGCGCCTTGGGTTTTTGCCCGAGCTGTAGCTCGCGTCGCCAGGTACATTCCCGGCAACAGGAAGGTTGCACCTAGCCAGTGAAACCATTGTGGCTGCTCTCCAAGAAACAACCAGGCCAACATTGCTGCATACAAAGGCCCAAGGTAGAGTACCAGCCCGGTTTTCGCAGGACCTAACTCTGACTGCATAAATGAGTAAGCCTGGTAGGCTCCAAAACCCGGAAACACAGCCACCATGACGGCCAGAATCAACGCCTGCGGCCAGTCAATCGGCAAACCCATGACTGCGGCTTCAGCGATGGTAAAAGGTATCAGTACCAGTACACCACCAAATGTAATTGCTGTGAGTCTGGCAAACGGCCCGAGCACAGACGGACGTTTACGCAACAAAATGGAATAAACAGTCCAGCAACACACGGCAGTTAGCACCCACAGGTCTCCGACAACAAAACGGACACCCAGAATATTCTGCCACTGGCCTTTGGCAATAATAATCAGGCTACCTGCGAGCGCCAGTAAGACACCAACCACCTGCAAGCCGCGCAAACGATCATCAAACATTTTCGCTGAGGCCACCGCAATCATGACCGGAGCCAGTGCGTACAACAACCCTATGTTAATAGCTTCTGTCGTCTTGCCACCGATGTAAACAAACGCGCCACATACCCACATACCCAAGGCACCGAACACCAACAGATCTGGCCACTCATGGCGCCACTGTGACCACTTGCCTGAAAGCTCCTTATAGGCAAAAGGCAACATCAAACACATTGCCATGGACCAACGGAAAAACGCCAGCAGGTGAGGCTCAATGACGCCAACAGCGAGGCGCGCAACCAGGTAATTGACCGACCACATGGCTGGCGCCAAAAAGATCAGCAGGTAGGCAAATCGCGTGCGCGAACTCATCGGCATGGCATCAAAAAGGGGAAATTGTTTTTGAAATTTTTCAGGGTGAGCTAATAGCCCTTCTGGCCGGTAGCGACCAGGCTAACAGCATACCTGTAAGTGCCAGCAGAATCAGTATCGAGAATGCTACATCGTAGCTTTTGAGGCGATCAAACAGCATACCGGCGAGCAAAGGCCCCGCAGCACCGCTCAAAGCACCAAAAAAAACGATAGCACCAAAAATGGCGCCATGCGCCTTCATACCGAAATACTCGGCAACTGCAGGTGAGACAACGGTGAAAAGTCCGCCGTGAGCGACACCGTAAAGCGGTGCCAGCAAATACAACCATGCCGGATTCACAATGATCTGTAACAGACCCAGCCCGAGTGACAGCAAGAAAAGACAAGTAAACATGGCAACACGTGCACCTACGCGATCAATCAGCAGGCCAACCAGCAAACGCCCTGCTATGCTGCATCCGCCAATTAGCGATAGAACCGTTGCAGCACGAGCCGTTGTCATACCCAGATCAGTGGCATGCGCAACCATATGCACGGGTACAGTGATCAGCGATGGCAGAAAGCAGAATTGCATAATCGCAAGCGTCCACAAGGTACGCGTGCCACGTGCCTGTTGCAGTGTCATTCCACTCAAGCTTTGTGGCTCTGCGCCTGCTATTGGGGCCGGGTTGTCCGGGGCGTGGCCTGCTGCAAGTGGTTTGCGGCTCATCATCTGAGCCAGGCCCGCCAATAACAACATGGCAGCCATTCCAAGAAAAAACAATGATTGGCGCCACCCGAAGCTGGCAACAAGTACAGTCACCAGTACCGGTACCAACACCTGCCCACAGGCTGTTCCGGTTTTTACAATTCCGGTTACAAGTCCGCGTTTTCTGTCATACCAACTGGTTACAGTCGATAGTGTGACAACATCATGGGTTGCCAGCCCCAAGCCAATCAGCAATCCGAAATACAACAGCAACTGCCAGGGTGACTGCATCGATGACATCAGCACATACCCTAAGCCCGTAAACAGGCCGGTAGCAGTCAATACCCACTTCGGTCCATGGCGATCACTGAGGCGACCACCGGCAAAGGCAAACAGACCCATCACCAGAAAAGCCAGCGATGAACCACCCGAGAGCAAGGTACGCGACCAACCCAGATCGTCTTCCAATACCTTGAAGAAGACACCGTAGCCAAACATCAGGCCGATAATAATGCCCTGAATCGAAAAAGCTGCAAATACAACTCGGGCGCGTGGGGATGGCAGCTTGGACACCAGGGCGTTCCTTATGATGATTCCTGATAGCTACCAGCGATGTAGTCCCTTGTTTGCATCTCACGCAGGCGACTGACTGCACGCACAAACTCAAACGACAAACGTGCACCCGTGTAGAGTGCTTCCGGGGCTGCTTGCGCTGACACCAGCAGATTAATCTGGCGATCATAGAGTTCATCAATCAGATTGACCAGACGTCTGGCCTCGTCATTGCGATTATCATCAAGGACCTCGATACCGGAAATAAAAACGGTACTGAACAGAGTGGCTATCTCGATGTAATCATGCGTCGATCGCGGCGTGTTGCACAATGTATCGAATTCGAACCACACAGCGGTTTCAGCTCGTTTGATGACTGGTATCTTACGCCCGTTAACATCCAGTGGCGTGTCCTTCACTTCTTCGTTACGAGTGAGCTCACTAAAATTCTGCTGCATTTTGTTGTGGCTGTCGCTGTCAGCGCTATCAAAGTAGATATCAACATTTTCCAACACCCGCAAACGGTAATCAGTGTCACCGGCCATATCGTGAACTTTAGTGTGACGTTTGATTTGTTCTATTGCTGGCAGGAACCGCGATCGTTGCAGGCCGTCTTTATAAAGATCGTCCGGATGGACATTAGACGTTGTTATGATGGTCAGACCCCGTTCAAACAGGCTGGTCAAAAGACCTCCTATCAACATTGCATCAGTAATGTCGTTAACATGCATCTCGTCCAGAACCAGTAAACGGCAATCCTGAATCCAGCGATCAGCGATAACATCCAGAGGATCTTCAATTTCACCCAACTCACGGAGTTCATCATGAATTGCACGCATGAATCGATGAAAGTGAATACGGCGTTTTTCGGCGACAGGAACTTCGCGATAGAACATGTCGGTCAGCAGTGTCTTGCCTCGCCCGACTCCACCCCAAAGATACAGGCCCGGTACTAGCTGCGGCTCTTCATTGCCTCCGAAGAGCCTGCCAAAGAAACCTTTTGAAGCGGCTGGTTTAAGCGGGTTCGCCAACAGCTCATCCGCCACATTTTGCAGCAATTGCATGACTTTCAGCTGATTGGCATCAGCATCCAGTTCTCCACTCTCGACGGCATCCAGATACACCTGTAATGGTGGGCCGGGAGTTCCAGTCGCTTCGGGATTTGCCATGTGACTTAGCGGTTGTTTCGCCGCCCTCTGAGACTGCGGATAGCTTCTTTTTGCCTGATCAACACGTAGCGATGCAACAAGTCGATGTGCCCGGCAGTCAGATCGACAAACTTGCAGTGCAAGCTACCTTCTTCAACTTTAGGCAGTATATCCAGTGTACCGCGAATCTCAGACTTCGCGGTGGGGAGATCCAGAGTGAATTGGTAGCGCCTGCCGGGAGCAATCTCTCCTGCCGAAAAAGACAGGCCACTCGCACTGATATCCAGCACTCGGCAGAGATTTCCGTCTACGATCAGTATGACGGGATCATCAGGGTCAGGAACCACCCGGTATGCTGCACGTGCCGAACCCTTACTGACAAGATTGATCGGTTGCATCGCAGCTGGGTCGTGGCCGGGCCCGATTAACGTATGCCCTGTGGCAGCAACCATAACAGACGATTCTTTAAACGTTGAACGTTATTATCCTCAAGGATAATGCTAGTGCCCCGGTAGGCAAGGTCGATAATGGCCAGCTGGCGATAATGCACTACACGCAACCGTGCCAGCAGTATGGCCAGCATCAAGGCGAGGCTGATACCAATGATAGCGGGCAACATAACCATGCCGGTAGTGGTAACGGCATGACTGGCAGCCTCAACCTGTTGAGCAACGTTGACAACAGATGACAAAGACACGGCTCGAATAACACTACCCAGACACCCTACGATAACGGCATAGGCGGCCGCGAAAAGAAACACATCTGAGTACATTTTATAGTGGCTTTCCTCAACCGCACGCTGGTTGATGAGGCTATCCTGTATCGAATCCTCATCCGCAGCATCACCAATCAGCTGGCAAACGTCGCTCAATATAAGTGAGTCAGTACGAATATCGGCAACACCCAACAGCCCGTCACGACGGCTGATGTCACACACCTTCATCATGGCTCTGACCATTTCCTCAGCTGACGTGCCTCCGCGGATACCGCGGTCTACCGCATCCTGCATAGCGCGTCCCACATGCGCCACAGAAAAACTGGCAAGCAATGCCACAGTAGTCCCGCCAAACACCACAATCGAGGGTTGCAGCAAAGCAGTGCCATCAGTGGTGCCCGACAGGAACATGGCCAACCCCACGGTAAGCAGCAGCATACCGAGTAGCAACGGCAGCACATGCTGCAGCTCTACTGCCGATTGTTGGCGTATTGTCAATTCGTCTGTAGTTGGCACTATTACTACGCTAAATAGTTAGGAAAACGTTGAATTCGAAAAAAAACACCGGGGCTTGAAGAAAACCCGAAAAATCTTTTCTCTCGTGCGGCCGGACAATGCGCCCCGAGCTCATGCCCTTCAAAAGAATAGCAGAATCCTGAGCGCTTAAAGGACCATCAGTCGCAAAAAAGTTCCGCAAACTGGAATTGGGCTGTAAAAAAGGGAGTCAGGAGTCACTATGAGTGAATCGTATGTGGTTTACAGCAGCATGCAAAATAGCTCAGCCTGCACGCTCTAACCAGAACGGCACAAGTTTTACGGCATCGTTTAAGTCACGATCAAAGGATTTCGCACCCGGCATCATGTGTTCCAGCAGATCCCAGAAATCGCGAGAATGATCCATGTGGCGAGTATGAGCAAGTTCATGCAGCACAACATAATCAACCAATTCGGGTGGCAGGAACAGAAGCTTGTAGTTGAGGCTGAGCGTCCCTGAGGAGGAGTAGCTGCCCCATAAGGTTCGCTGCCCGCGAATCGAAAGTTTACGATAGACCATGCCCTGCTCCCTGGCATGCAGGGCTACAATTGGCTGTAGAAACTGCCGTGCTTTACGTTTCAACAGGGTTGCTACAAGTTTTGCAACCACAGCACGCGGCTCATGACTGGCACCCGGGTTTTTAATAATCAGGCGATCTCCGGCCAGCTCGGCATGCCAGGAGTCTGCTTTTGCCGATGCCCGAAATTCAAACTGCAAGGTTTGCCCAATCGCCGCAAGTTCCAGTGAAACCGGTGGCCAGTGCTTTGACTCGTCGACTGCCTGCTGCTGCGCCTCCTGCAAGGCCTTTTCAATCCAGACTCGATTTTCACGCACTATTTCCGGAATATGGTTGTGATTGAAACGCTGGGGCACCGTTACTTCCAGGCCGGATTCCGGTAATACCCGCAAGCTGACCGAACGAGCCCGTCGTGAAACCCTGACCGAATAGGCCTGCAAATCCGGGCCATCTTCGTCTAGTGCTAGCTGGTACTGAATCATTCTGGATAAGGACAGATTCTGGCGCGCGCGTTGCTGCTTCTGAGTCTATTGTAAACTATACCTATTACACGCCACCTAATCTGCCCAATCAGCAATGGACTTACTCTCAATCTCAAGCATCCTGCTGACCGTTTCAGCAATTTTTGCCTACATCAATTATCGCTACATCAAACTGCCAACCACCATAGGCATCATGGTGGTTTCTCTGGTGTTTTCGGTATTTCTTGTCGTGCTGTCAAAATTTGGCTTCGCCAGCGGAATCACGGTTACTCAATCTCTGGTAGCGCAGGTAGATTTTAATCAGGCCCTGATGAATGGCATGTTGTCATTCCTTCTATTTGCGGGCGCTATGCACGTCGACCTGAGCGCCTTGCTGGACAACAAATGGGTGGTGGGCTTGCTAGCCTCTCTGGGCGTGATTGCCAGCACCTTTATGGTGGGCATTGCCAGTTACTTTGTACTGGGCTTATTCGGGTTTGACTTACCCTTTATCTACTGCCTGTTATTCGGATCACTTATTTCGCCGACCGATCCGGTTGCTGTTATGGGAGTGTTAAAGCGTGCAGGTGCGAACAAAAGCCTTGAAACAAAAATTGCAGGCGAATCATTATTTAACGACGGTGTTGCCGTGGTTGTTTTTCTGGTTATTTTCGGCATCGCAATCAACGGAGATCCTGTCAGCGTTGAGCACATAGGTAAATTATTCGCGCAGGAAGCACTGGGTGGCGCCCTTTTCGGATTTGTTATCGGCTGGGTTGCCCTCTACATGTTAAAACGTGTCGACGACTATCAGGTTGAAGTTCTGATTACTCTGGCACTGGTCGCAGGGGGTGCTACAGCTGCGGGCATGCTGCACATCTCAGCACCTATCGCGGTTGTCGTTGCCGGCTTGATGATCGGCAATCAGGGTCGCCGTGATGCCATGACTCGCAACACCCGCGAACATCTTGATACCTTCTGGGAACTGGTTGATGAGATCCTCAACGCTGTGCTGTTCCTGTTGATAGGCCTGGAGATTATTCTGGCAACGTTTGGTACCAAGCAGCTGGCCGCCGGATTGATCATGGCCGTGCTGGTACTAGGGGCGAGATTTATCGCGGTTAGTGCACCGGTTACTCTGTTGCGTCTGAAGAAAGAATTTCACCCGCATGTGATAAAAATTCTTACCTGGGGTGGTTTACGCGGTGGTATATCAGTAGCTTTGGCTTTGTCCATACCTGAAGGCCCGGAGCGGGATATCATCGTCGCGGTTACCTATATCATTGTTGTGTTGTCCATCCTGCTACAAGGACTTACTGTGCACAAGCTGGTAGCTTTTGCAGCCCGAGAGCTCGAGGAAACAAAACCTGGCAGTTAATTCAGCAGCGCCAGCAGTTGCTCTTTCAGGTGCCGGGCAGTCAGAGGCTTGTACAGTACCGGCAAACCACTGGCTGAAACCGCACGTAGGCGCTCCGGGGATGTATCGCCGGTAATGATAAACGCCGGAATCTCACAGCGGACGTGGCTACGAAGCTGCTCAACTATCTCGACACCGTTGTATTCACCCTCGAGACGGTAATCACAGACAATTGCATCAGGGGGGCGCGCCAGCGCCGCCATTGCATCTTTCGCCTGGGGCAGCGAACCAGCCACCAGCGTGCAAGCGCCGAAACTTGAAATTATAGATTTACTGGCAGCAAGAATAGCTGGCTCATCATCAATGACAAGTACTGTGCGGTTTGCAAGTGGATTCGCGACCAGATTCGCAACCGGGTTCGTAAACGCGGTATCGCAGTCAAGCGGCTCTTCAGCTATCGACCCGCCAGGCTGATCGGTCTCACCTCCAAAATTGCTACTGGGTGTGACCGGGTAGTTGAAGTCTGTATCGTAATCATTCCCCACAGGATCTGCCAGCGGCGCAACCCGGCTTGCCGCGACAATAATATGAAACCTCGAACCTTCACCGGGTTTTGATTCCAATTTCAGCGTCAAATCAAGTAACCTGCACAAGCGTTTGACGATAGCGAGCCCGAGACCCAGACCTGCGGTGTCAGCTCCATTAACCCCTCTATGGTAGTCATTGAATATAAGTGTTTGCTCATCCAGCGGCACTCCGGAACCTGTATCCGTCACCGATATAACGACATGGCTTGACGGTTTCGCTGAATCCGTTTCAATCAGCATCGGTTCACCGGATTCAGCATCTGGCTGGCAATACCTTACCCTGATTGTGACACCGCCAATTCGTGTGAATCGAATCGCGTTGCCAACGACATTGCGAAGCACACGTTCAAATAACAGGCGGTCAGTTTTGGCATGAACAGGACGGCTCGGGAGATCAAGTATGAGACCAATTCCTTTTTCATCGGCATCTGCCCTAAAATCAGACTCAAGGAATTGCAGCAAGGAAGTAATGGATTCATCTCGCTTGCTTACGTTGATCGAATCAGATTCAAGGCGCGATACATCCAGAATACTGCTGAAGTGATCATTCAGTGCAGAACAGGATTTTTGCATATCATTGACTGTATCCTGCTGCCGTTCAGACAGGCTGCTTCTTTGCAAAGAGGCGACAAACAGGCTCAGGGCATGCAAAGGCTGACGTAAATCGTGACTGGCTGAAGCAATAAAACTGTTCTTTTCACTCACGGCAGTCTCAGCCAGCTGTTTTTCAGCGGCCAGCTGCCGCATCAGATCAGAGTTGCGAAATCTTGCTTCAATCAATTCTGCGTAATGGCGATTGGCACGCAAAGCCAAAGCAAAGTTTACGAAAAAGAACATCACCAGCAACCACCCTGTCCATACCAGCACATCAACACCGGAAGCCATATGAAAGTAGGCTAAGGGAAAACACAAAGGCACAGCGAAACAATAAAAGGCCGGGAGATAGACGCTACCCGAAGTCGCAAGCACCGCCACCATGCCCGCGAATAGTGCTGATATCATCAGCAGATACTCAGTGCTGAAATTGGCGTAAAACAATACAGGCCACGCGGTCCAGACAAAACCTGCCAACAAAGACCCGAGGGCGAATTTCCTGCCCCATTGACGGTAATCAATACCCGGATTCGATGAATCCCGGGTGTCGCGTGTAAAAATGCGGAACAGGTGTAATCGTAGAAACGCACTGATCGCAACGACTAGCAACCACGTGGTATGTAAAATGGAAAGGTCTGATTTACTTGCCAGAAACGTAATACAGGCGGCTGCAGCTGCCGCACCCAGGGACAAGGTCGGGCCCTGTTTGTAAATCAGGCGCACCTGCTCGCGAAGAATCTTTTGTTGCAGATTCGATGGCGGCTGCTGTTCCTTATGCCCGGACACAATCGAAAAGTCTTTACCTACGACATCAAGCATGGTTTCCCTACTGAATCAGTCATTGCCTCTATTCAGTATGAAACCATGTAGCCCACATTCTCCAGTGAACGGGAGAAATATACCAGGCCGCTGCCAACTGGTTCACAGAGTTGTCTGCGTGCACTACACCCACCGGATTGCAATGCATTGGCGCTTTTCAAATTCGCCGCACAAAATGCCAACAACCAAAAAGCACCTGCCAACAACCTGCAACTGGGCTAGAATTCGCAAGGCACGCGGTTAAGCATACCGGTGGGGCAATAGGGCTAGAAAGGCGAGAAGGCCAAGACAAACTGCAAAGGACAGAGAAGAATGCGCGTAATTGACAATTTCCAGCACATTGGAGAAGAAAATGCATTTGCCGTTCTGGCAAGAGCTGCCGAGCTGGAAGCGCAGGGTAAAAGTGTAATCAATCTGGGCATAGGCCAACCCGACTTCCCGACACCGCCACATATTGCAGAGGCGGCTATCAAGGCAATCCGCGACGGACAACATGGATACACGCCGGCACTCGGCATAGCACCCTTGCGTGAAGCCGTGGCTGATCACCTGAACCAGCGTTACCGGGCGGGCGTCAAAGCTGACAACATTATTGTGGTTCCAGGTGGCAAGGTCACCATGTTTGCTGCCATCATGATGTTCGGCCAGCCAGGCAAGAATATCCTGTACCCGGACCCCGGCTTTCCCATCTACCGTTCCATGATTGAGTTTACCGGTGCGACTCCTGTTCCTATTCCTATCCGCGAAAGTAACGGCTTTGCATTTTCAGCTGAAGAAACTCTTCCCCTCATCAATGCCGATACGTCATTGGTCATATTGAACTCGCCTGCTAATCCCTGTGGTGGCGTTACGCCTAAGGCCGATGTCGACGCCTTGGTCAGAGGTCTGGAAGCGCACCCACAGGTGGCGATCATGTCAGATGAGATTTATGACCATATGGTCTATGACGGAGAAGAGCATGTCAGCTTGCTGAATTATCCGGAAATTCGCGATCGCCTGATCCTGCTTAACGGCTGGTCAAAAACCTATGCCATGACCGGCTGGAGACTGGGTTATTCTCTGTGGCCGGATGCAATTTTTGAAAACGTCCGCAAGCTTGCGGTTAATGCCTGGAGTTGCGTGAACGCGCCTGCCCAGTTTGCAGCCCTTGAAGCCCTGACGGGACCACAAGATGCTGTGACCGATATGGTCAATCAGTTTGACGCACGCCGATTGAAGGTATTGGACGCTCTTAACGAGTTGCCGGGAGTTAGTTGCATACGCCCCAAGGGGGCGTTTTATGCGTTTCCCAATGTAAAAGATACCGGTTGGAAAGCCAAGGAACTAGCCAATGCACTATTGGAAGATGCGGGAGTTGCTGTCATCGGCGGGCCTGACTTCGGTATCACTGGCGAGGGTTACATTCGAGTGTCCTATGCCAATTCGATCGATAACATCATGGAAGCGATGAATCGTATTGATACCTTCCTGAAAAAATCCTAGATAGCAGCCGCGCTTGCTTAGCCTGGTTGGCTTGTCCGGTTGGAAATTCTGGCGCGGTATGCCGGCTTAGTAAACTTCGTTAGCTTCACGCTCTTCCACCAGGCTCATGGAATCCGCCGGCAGCCTGGAAGCTTTAGGAGATTTGGGAGATAGCTGAGATGACTCGGACAAGACACCACCAATCGGCGCCCCTGCCACTAGCTCGGTAATTTCACCGTCACGAAATACCTTGATTGAATAAGCACCGCCGTCATGCAGCTGCATCGTTGATTCTTTTATCTCCCGGAAGTCGTGTGGCTCTTCACACACAAGACCATTGATTTCAAGAATTACATCACCACCCAACATTAACTGCTGGTTGCCAATAACCGCAGGTACAGAGCCTGCACGGAGCCCGGCAGCTGCTGCCAGAGACTCACCAACCACTCGGTGAACCAGCAACCCGGCTTGCGGAATATTCAACAGGCTGGCCACTTCAGGCGTGAGCATCACACCTTCAAATCCTGCCAGAATACCGGTACTTTCAAGTAGAGCCTGTTGGGCCGTGTTACTCGATGTTGCGAAGCCGATGCCGTCAAAACCACCACTCTTGGTCATGATAAAGCTGACAATACCGATGACTTCACCCTTGGTGTTGAACATGGGGCCGCCGGAATTCCCTGTATTGATGGCAGTATCAGTCTGCAAAAATTCTATCGGAGCACCGCCTGCCATCTCGCCACGATTCAATCGGCCGCTCAAGTGACCGACGCTCAAGGTCTGCGAAATACCGAACGGAGCACCGATAATAAAAACCGGACTACCTACTCTTGTTTCATCTGAATCACCCAGAGTGGCAATCGATGGTGAAGGATGGGGCTTGTTCAGTTTTATCAGGGCCACATCACTGGCGGCCAGTGATGCCACGACAGTCGCTCCAACCTTATATCCATCCTTAAACAGAACACTGATTTTACTGGCTCCATCAACAACATGGGCGGCAGTCAGAAGTTCGTCTTCAGAAATAAGTACACCCGAGCCAATGCCTTGTTGTACACGGCGCGCTTCCCGATTTGCCGATAGTGTATGAATAGTCACAACTGAATCCGATTGACGCTCGTAGAGTTCAGCAAAATCAGGACTGGCATTGGCAATGGACGCCGCGGCTGCAAACAACAAAACGAGCAAAAACGATAGCGCACCCCTGGTACTGAAAATAACATTACCGCTGAAATTTTTGCCGAACATAGTGTTGTCCTCGTGAGTAACACGGCGGTCAGAACAGGGAAGACTGTTGAATCTTATGCAGCGTTCTCGCCGTGTTGTGCTGATGTTTATATGGATGCAGCAATCTTTCAAAGGTTCAAAAGACAGCCCGAAGAATCAAACACTTAGGCACGAAAAGCCTGTGAAAAAATTAGATGATACCGATTAAAAATAAGTTTTCTTGCCGTTGTGGCAAACACCGCTCAGACAGTTGCAAATTTTCCTACAATCCGTTCAACCGCCGCTACATAGTGACCACCAAATTTAATCGCATGCACGAGCAAAGGGGCGAGCTGGTGTAGCGGTATGCGTTGTTGCCAATCAGCCTGCAGTGGGTATGCGTCATTATAGGATTCAAAGCACTCCTCGCCGTAGCCGCCAAACAAATGCATCATGGCAATATCAAATTCACGATGACCGCCGTGAGCTGCCGGATCAATCAACCAGCTCCGCCCCTGCTGATCAACAAGGCGATTACCGGCCCACAAGTCTCCATGTAAAAGCGATGGCGGCTCATCTGCCGCAGCAAATGCCGAAAGATTTCCGGCAATCATTTCAACACCGTGGATAGTTGCTGGCTGCAAAACCTGCCGATCAAAAGCGATACTGGCCAGCGGCAGGAGTCTGCAAGATGCATAAAAGTCTGCCCAGCGGCTGTGGCTAGTGTTAGGCAGCGCCAATGAGCCTGTGGTTTTTAAATCAGGGCGCCCAAAGCCTGCAAAGGTTTGTTGATGCAGCTCTGCAAGTTCGACCCCCAGAGTTCTGTCACTATGCACCGTCATTAAACCCGGCTCTATCCATTCGAGTGCCAATACAGGCGGTTCGTCAGACACCAGCAGAACCTCTGGTACATTAACGGCGCTTTGCGCTAACCAGCTAAGCCCGGCAGCTTCAGTCGAGAAAAAACCTGGCGGTGGATTGCTATGGGTTTTTACAAACAACTCCCTCCCGTCGACCAGTTCCAACCTGAAGCTCTCGGCAAAATCACCACCGCCAAGCTGCACACTTCGGCTTATCCGGGAACCCAGTTCCGTTTCAATAAATTCCAGCGGAAGACTCATCGAGGCCATCCTTTTAGGCAGTGAACATTCTAAACGGGAAACCCAAGCGCCGGGTCATAGCTGGCAAAACTTTCCAGGCGCTGCGCATGGCATTGTTTCTGCAAATCCGAACGGGGAAAACGGGGAATAATGGCTGTGACACCAGGGTATTTTTCCCGATAGAGATTGGTCTGTTCATTCTCTTCCATGACGATTGCCACCATTGCCGCGGCCACACCCTGCTGCTGCTCGTGCAGCTGAATGGCACCATACATGGTATCAGGCTACTGAGAAGCTGCGACTGAAATCGAAGCGATTTGAAGCGTCTTGAAGCAACGCCGAAGCAACGCCGAAGCAAAATCGAAGCAAAGCTGAAGGGAGGTCGAAGCAGATCAAATACCGTGCAAAGTGCCGCCTTTGATTTAACCGACAACTTCTTGCCTGGCTGAACTCGCAATTTTCCTTTCGCGCCACAATACCAGCAACCCTCCTGCCACAATAAACAACACGCCGGGAAACAACCGATCCAGAGGCGCCTCATCAAAAAACAGCCACCCCAGAACAAACGAAAAAGGAATACCAAAATATTCAAATGGCGAGAGGCTGCTGGGCTCAGTCAATCTGTAGGCAGTTATCATCAGTAATACTGCACAACCTCCGGCCAGCCCCATGGCAAATAACCAGAACCAATCAATGACAGACAATACAGGCTGCCAGCTACCGGTCACCGCGGTTAACAAGGCCATGAATACAGCTGCTGCCCCTGAAGCATACAGATTGATCAGGCCGGTTGGCACTGACTCTTCAAAAAAACGCGAAGTCAGACTGACTGTGGCATAAAACAAGGCGGCAAGGACCGGCAGGGCAACAAAAGGCGAAAAGCCATCAAAGCCGGGGCGCATCACCAACACGACACCAAAAAAACCAGCCACTACAGCAAACCCTCGCCACACCCCCACCTTGTGACCCAGCAGTGGTACAGACAAACTGGTAACAAACAAAGGGCCCGCGAATGCCAACGTTGTTGCAGTCGCCAGTTCCATTTTGGTCAGGGAGAGATAAAAGCACAGTTGCGCTGCGACCAGCAGCAGGCCACGGATTGTACCGAGCCGCCACTTTTCAAGCCGGAAGGAGCGTCCACTGCTACGCCATTGCACCGTCAGGTAAAGCGCCAACAAACTTGGCAGCATACCGAGAAGGTTTCTGAAAAAAGCAATCTGCACAACCGTATAACGGTCAGCGAGGTGCTTGATAATTGCTCCCTGAACATCAAACAGAAAGATAGCCGCTATGATCGCAAAGACAGCGGTAGCAAAACGATGGTGCTGCGGGAAATCCAGGATGGCCTTCATAAAGGCCGAGTCTACACGCAAAGTTACTGCCCAATGTCCCCGAATGTCGCCTGCAGGAGACTACCCAGCAGATCAGCCCCAATCTCAATTTCCAGGCCTCGTCTGCCGGCGCTGACCAGGCAGGTCGGGTGGACCAATGCAGACTCATCAATCACTGTTTTCAAACGTTTCTTCTGCCCCAGTGGGCTAACACCACCCAGCACGTAACCGGTGACCCGCTCGACTTGTCCAGGCTCAGCCATTTGCGCTTTTTTGGCGCCTAGTGCACGGGCGGCGGACTTCAGATTCAACATTCTCGCCACCGGAACCACGGCTGTTGCCAGACTGCCATCGTGCAATTCAATGACGAGGGTTTTGAAAACCCGCGACTCATCGACCCCCAATTTGTGAACAGCTTCCATTCCATAGGAATCGCTGCTGCGATCGTGGTCATACTCATGCACCTGATGAGCAATATTTTTTTTCTGCAAAAGCTTGATTGCTGGCGTCAATTTGGCCCCCCGTATCCAGCACTGTAGAATCAGGATTGTAAAGCCTACCGGGCAGCCAGCGCTTGCTTTAATCGTTTCATGGACAGGGCAGTGTATTCAGTCCGCCGGCGACCCGATACTCCTCAAACCGGCAAAACCGAGCAGGCCAGAATGATTTATCCGCAAATGACCGACATCGCCACCCGTGTATGGAATCACACATTCAAGCTCGATCCCATTTTTCGCAGCATTCTGGATACAGATATCTACAAGCTACTGATGCTGCAGACCATCTGGAAGGAAAATCGTGACGTGCCGGTAACCTTCTCTCTGATAAACAGAACACGATCTGTTCGCCTGGCTGAAGAGATCGATCGCGAGGAGCTGATTGCCCAGCTTGACCATGCCCGTACGATTCAACTGACGCACCGCGAGTACGTGTGGCTATCAGGTAATACCTTCTATGGCAAGGAACGACTTTTTACAGAAGATTTTCTTAGATGGTTTCGCGATTACCGGCTACCTGAATACCAGCTGCGTGTTGAGGATGGTCAGTACGTTATTGACTTCTCCGGTACCTGGGCCGATGTCACGATGTGGGAAATACCTGTGCTCACCATTATTAGCGAACTGCGATCAAGAACCGCACTGCAAAGTGTTGGCAGATTCGAACTGGACGTGCTCTATGCACGCGCCAAGGCCAAAATGTGGGAAAAGGTTGTGCGGCTGAAATCCTTGCCGGAACTGCGCATTGCCGATTTTGGTACCCGCCGGCGACACAGTTACCTGTGGCAACGCTGGTGCAACGCCGCCATGAAAGAAGGACTAGGTGATGCCTTTATCGGCAGCAGCAATGTGTTGCTGGCCATGGAACTGGATCTCGACGCGATTGGTACAAACGCGCACGAACTGCCCATGGTTCAGGCGACGAGTGCCCAGAGCGATGAAGAGTTACTCAAATCTCCCTACAAGGTGCTCGAAGCCTGGCAACGAACCTACGATGGCAATTTACTGATCGTTTTGCCCGACACCTATGGCACGACAACCTTTTTAAAAAACGCGCCGGACTGGGTAGCCGACTGGAGCGGCTTCAGGATAGATTCCAAAGACCCCATTCTCGGTGGAGAAGAACTGATCGAGTGGTGGAAATCAAAGGGCAAAAATCCGCAAGACAAACTGTTGATATTTTCTGACGGATTGCGGGTTGAGACCATTGAAGAGGTATATAAACGGTTTGTTGGTCGCTGCCGACTGAGTTTTGGCTGGGGCACCCATTTAACCAATGACTTTCGAGATTGCGCGCCACGCATGAACGAACAGCTCAGAGCCATTTCCCTGGTTTGCAAAGTGACCATGGCCAATGACAAGCCCACGGTCAAATTATCGGATAACTTTGAAAAAGCCACCGGCCCGCAAGATGAAATTGAGCGCTATAAAAAACTGTTTGGCACACAGGACATCGGTCGAATTGATGTTGAGGTGTGAAACTGTCTAATAGTGCCTAATACTGATAGACATGCTGTATTCGATAGCCAGCTGCTACCAGATGTTATGTCAACGAGTCAGCAGGCCTCGGGGTTAACTACTTATATTGCTGCAACAGGTGCCGATACTTCCCTCAATGGGCTAAAATATCGGACAGTTGTCGCCCTTGTCCCGGAACAGTCTGCCTTTTGCCTTTACGAGTTAGCGAGTTAGCTGCTCCCGATATCATTTGAAAAAATGCTGAAAAAAGTAACCATCCTCGGCGGAACCGGCTTTGTCGGTTCACAATTGACCATTGATCTCGCACGTCATTGTGAAAATGTTACCGTTCTGACGCGGCGCAAACAGCGCTATCGGAATCTGAAGGTTCTGAGTAACGTGCACCTGAAGGAATGTAACGTGCACAACACTGACGAACTGGGCGCCGCACTGGCGGGGTCCGATGCGGTTATCAATCTGGTAGGTATCCTGAACCAGAGCAATGGTGGAGGCGATAACTCGTTTTTCGGCGCTCATGCAGAATTAACACGGAAGGTTGTCGGCGCAGTACAGGATTGCAAAATATCCCGCTATATCCACATGAGTGCCCTTGGCGCTGATGCTGAAGAAGGCTCCAGCGAGTATTTGCGCAGCAAGGGAGAAGCTGAACGTCACATAGAAACCGGACTGCATGCTGCTGAAAACACCAGCAATTGCCAGACGACACTATTCAGGCCGTCAGTAATTTTTGGCGAAGACGACTCGTTCTTTAATCGTTTCGCGCCCCTGGTGCGCGCCATGCTGGTCTTCCCGCTGGCCTGCCCTGATGCACGCATGTCACCTGTCTATGTAGAAGATCTGAGCAATATGATGACGGCAGCACTAGGCTTACCTGGCGAAAACGATGCCGCTTTTTTTGCCGACAAGCTGGAACAATGCAGCATTGACAAGGGTTTTGGCTTGCGAGCGGTCGAAATTTGCGGACCTCGCGACTACAGTTTGCGTGAGCTTGTGCAATTCACAGCTGACACCATGGGGCTGAAACGCCGTATTGTGGGTTTGCCTGACTGGGCCGCCCGCGCACAGGCAAAGGTCATGGGCGTGCTGCCAGCAGCTCCTTTCAGCACCGACAATTACCTGTCGCTGCAGACTGACAGCGTTTGCGAGAATGATAATTGCCGTATGCCCACGTCCATAGAAGCAGTGGTGCCTCGCTACATCGGCGACCAGGGGCTCAGAAGCGACCAACAGCGCTATCGAAGCCTGGCGCGCCGCTAGTCTGGCCTGTAGTTGCTGACAGTCTTCGCCAGACAGTCTTTGCTAAAAGTTTTTTGCTGCGATTTCTATTGGCTGCGGGCAAACTTCAGGGCGCTATCAGAATCAGGTGGTGGGTGGCTGGCGCTAAGTTCGTTGGCCCGATCAAGATAGTCCTGCAATTTCGCACTGCGGTCCTGGCCAGGCAGTTTCGACCATTCGGTCGCAGCCTTATAAAACGCTTTGAAATCCCCGCCAGATTCGTCATACAACACCTCAAACGCCGGCACCCATTTGAGATAAGTCGATACAGAAATTAAACGTGCATTGTTGGTTTCTTTGGCAAACCAGTTATCGTAGCCATCGAAACCGTCCCATTGTTCAGCTTTCATCACTTCATAGTTTTCAAGCATGGTATCGAAAACTGCCAGCTTCGCTTTACGAAGTTGCTCGATATCAGCGACTTCGGAAGGTGGTTGTTCACGGAAAAGCTTAACCAGATCACCACGCGTTTTCTGCAGCAGGTTATTGAAGTCAACTTGCCTTTCAAGATAACGATCATAAGCCGGGATTGTGTCTTGCCTGCCAATTGATTCCAGCCATATCTTGGCTCCCTGCTGCTCAACAAAAGTAGCAAAGGCTTCGTTAAAGCTGGAGTCGTCCTTCACGTAAAGGACCTGATGGGCCAATTCATGAAACAGAACTCCAGCAAGGCGGATGTCACTGCCACGCAACATAGTGTCCAACAGCGGGTCATCAAACCAACCCAGCGTTGAGTAAGCACTGGCACCACCGATCTGGGTATCAAAACCCTGCGCCTTGAGTTCAGCCTCGTAGGATTTAGCGTCGGCTTCGGCGAAATATCCGCGATAGGAAACACAGCCGGCAACGGGAAAACACCAGGTTTTCGGTGACATTGAAAATTCCGGCGTTGCCACAACATTCCAGGTGATGTTTTTCTTGCCGGTTTTTACAAAAGTCGTGTAACTATTGTTGTTGGGCAGGCCCAGCTCCGCTACGGCAAACTTGCGTGCATCACGCAACAGTTCCAGCTTGCGACGAATCTCGGGATCGGTATCTTCCGAATTCATAACCTGCTCTAGCGGCTGACGCTTGCTCATCAGGTCGAAGTGGCCATTGACCGCCTGTGCGTAATACCCCACAGTGGCACAGCCACTGGAAGCTGCAAGCGCTACTAAAAGCAAGGCACGCCCCAAAGGGCGACACCAATTGGCGACATGATTGGTCGGTTGGGTATTTTTCGTTAGCACGTTCAAAGTGTAGACTCTCTGCATGCAAGTATATCTGGTTGGTGGAGCAGTACGTGACAGGCTGCTGGGGCTACCGGTCCATGACAGGGACTGGGTAGTGGTTGGCAGCACCGTTACGCAAATGCAAGATGCGGGTTATAAAACCGTAGGTCGCGATTTCCCGGTTTTCCTGCACCCCGAATCCCAGGAAGAATATGCCCTCGCCCGCACCGAGCGTAAAACTGCACCTGGTTACAGAGGATTCAGTATCCATGCCGATCCGGACGTCACGCTGGAGCAGGATCTGCAAAGGCGCGATATTACAATCAACGCCATTGCTGAAGATTCTGACGGCAATCTGGTGGATCCGTTCAATGGCGTTAAAGACCTTGAGCAGCGCGTAATCAGGCACGTCTCCGCAGCTTTTGCAGAAGATCCAGTTCGAATACTGCGAGTGGCACGCTTTGCTGCACGCTTGCAAAAACAGGGATTTAGCGTGGCCGACGATACTTTTGACCTGATGCGTCAAATGGCAGACTCCGGGGAAGTCAACGCACTGGTGCCGGAGCGCGTCTGGCAGGAACTTCGTTCAGCCCTGATAACTGCCAAACCGTCAGTCTTTTTCGACGTTTTGATAAAAGCCCGAACCTTGTCCATCGTGTTGCCGGAAGTGAATGCTTTGTTTGACGTCCCTGAAGCCACTGTCACGGAGCCCGGCACACCCAAGCCACCCGAAACGGAAGCCGCAATCAGCAGTGGCAGGCACACCATGCAAGTGCTCGATGCGGCGAGCGATTTATTGGCTGCCCGGGCTCTTGAAACAAGCAGCGATGATGCACCGGATGCGGACGTGGAAAACCAGCGAGCAAGAATCTGCTTCGCAGCACTGTGCCACGATCTGGGCAAGACCCGGACACCGCAGGACGAACTGCAATCCCATCGTGGGCATGAGGAAAATGGCGTGGCGATAGCCGAAGATCTGAGTCAGAGAATTCGGGTCCCAAATGACTTTCGCCTACTTGCTGTAGCCAGTTGCCGACATCACACACAGTGCCACCGTGCAAGGCAACTTGAAGCTGAATCGCTGGTGCAGACACTAACGGCTCTTGACGCTCTGCGCAGACCTGAAAGAGCCGCTGAGTTCCTGATGGTGTGCGAAGCAGATGCCAGAGGCACGGAAGGTCCTGACTTCAAGGCCTACCCTCAGGCTAAGCGCTATAAAATCGCTCTGGCAGCCATGCAATCAATTGATGCCGGTGCTATCGCCAAGTCAACAATCGAGTCGCAATCAGACGGCTATGATAAGAGTGAAGCGTCTCTGGCGATTAAAAAGGCCATTCACCTGGCTCGAGTGGCCGCAGTAGACAAAGCGTTGCAACAACAACTGTAAACTACCAGTCAAATTGAATACCTGCGCGCAGGTAAAGATCCTCGTCTTCACCTTCGTCAAGGTCAAACTGCTGGTATTCATAGAACAATGAGGCACCGGAGCCCAGACCCTGCCTCGCACCCAGAGTAAACCAGACAGGCTCACGCTCCTCTATTTCCGTCTGGTTGTAGATCAGATAGGTTACGCCGTAAACCAGTGATAGCGTCAGGTGCGTGACTTCTTCACCCGGTGCAACCAACTGCTCCGCATCAGTCTGCTGATAACCGAAAGTAAGGGACCCGCCGGAAAAACCAAAAGTCAGAACCGCGCCCAGCAGATTGCCACCAGAGAGATCACCTTCGTCACCTGTCTGGCTTCCGGCAATACCGAAATAAAAACTTCCCGCCTGATAACCCAAGCCATATTCGAACTGGTCTGCCTCTTCTTCGTCACCATCGTCTGTGCGGGCAACAACAGAAAAACCAAAAACCAGGGGCGCGGGCGGGCTGCGGTATTTTATTACCTGCGATTTGCGGCTGCACTCAAACTGCGTCCAGCAACTGCCCCACACCGCGACATCAGTCGCTGAGGAAATCATTTCGTAAAAAGTCGCGTGCTGCGTACCAGCCCGTATCAACCCCCAGGGACCGGACAGACCTGCCCAAAGTTCACGCACCCCAAGTTCAAAAGAATCCAGGCGTTCGGGCCTGACGCCCAGCTCAATCTTGCCGTCTGCATTCAGGCCGGCAGAAAGTGCAGCCCTTCCACCCCAACCGATATGGGAATCAAAATCTTCCAGCCTGTAATCGCCGCTGTTGCCGGCGTTATCAACATAGGAAAGACCGATTCGCAAGCTGGCGTTCAATCCCTGCTCACGGGTATCGGCATTCGTGCCACGGTTGATCAACTGGTCCAATGTCGGGATTTGCGAGCGTAATCCACCACCGTTTGATTGCGCCAACAGCTGGGGTGAGTGGATACAGAGAAGTGTAAAAAAAACCAGTACAGCAGTAGAACGTTCTGCTGAGCCGGAAATAGTTCTACGGAGTTGCCTGCAATTGCTGCCAGACCCTGAAACCGGGCGCAAGTCACCCAGTAAAACTAAGTACTTTGAAAAATCCAGAGGCATGAAGCATTTCCGACATTCGAAGACCAGACCCTCTAGAAGATAGGCTATTTCGGCGAATCGGACAGGCTAACTTGCCAAGTTTTCTACTTTTCGAAAATGGAAGCTTCAGGATCAAAGGCCAGCCAGGCAAAGGCGAAATGCACGCCGCTATCCAGCTGTTGCAGGCGCTCTCCGGCTAGCTCACCATCAGTGGCATGACCCAGTGCGTTCCAGACACTGCCGGTTGCGAGGTCCATAATTTTTCCGCCACGTATTTCAAACTCAAGAGTCTCACCATTATGTTTGGCGTTGAATGCCGCAGCGGCTGGCACCTCTTTCGACTCGGCAATTACCGACTTATCCAAAGCTGAGGCTGCAGTTTCTGTGGCAAAAATCACTACTGACTCGTCCCCCAGTTCCATATGAAGCAGTGTTTCGTTCTCCAGTATAGATAAGGGCACCAGATGGTAGCCATCACTGGCTGGCACGCTAAGGACGCGCTCCATCGGTGACAAACGCGGGTCAAGCTCGTCGCGATAGAGAAACGGGGTATTGTCCATCGAGTCATACCCCTGGTAAGGGTTCCTGCCATATTGGCGGTAGAAACCAGTCTCTCTGGAGAGTATTTCACCTTTCGGAAAAGCATGACGGAATGTTTTAAAGGAAACTATTTGTGAGGCTACCCTGTTAAGCCGGGTACCCGTGTAATCACCCACAATGCCAGTACCGTTGAACTGCTGCCACCACGACTCGGTCTGGCGGTCATACATCACAAGGTCACTTTTTCGTAAACGACCGGTTGTGCCGAAATCCAGTATTTCTCCATCGACTTCACGTACAAAAACAATTGATGCATTACATAAGGGGCAAAATGTCACAGCGAACGCCTTGCCGCCAACCACATCATTAACGATTTCGTGAAACATAAGGATTTGCAAAGGATAAGCCCTTGCAACACCCGCATGCTCAAACGCAATAACGGGCTCGTTGTCTTCCAACCACTCAAAAGCGTCTGTCTGACTCACGAATTTCGGCCTGTCAATCGCGGGAATACCATCCTTGGGTGGCCCTCCAGACATTATTTCTGAAGGATCAATCGACATGATGTCGAAATTCGTTTTCATCCATTCAGCGGTCTGCAAGCGCGACATGCTCTGGCTTTGAGCGCTGGCGCTCACCAATATAAACGCGATAAAACCCACTGTTAGAAACAGTGCAGATCGGTTTAAAGGTGGGTTAGATACAACTGCATTGATCGCTAAGGAACGACTACGCAAGACAATCTCCAGATTCTCGCCAGATTCAGCAAGTATGAGCCGACTCCAGGATTAAAGTTCAGGCTACCTGCTGTGTCTTGCGATGGTAACCCGGCGCCCATGTCAGAAAAGTGCGCTCGAACCATTGCAATAACCCGCCCATCCAGGTGTACGCCAGTGCCCAGGCCAGCAAGACTCCACAGGTATTGGCAATCATATCAAGTACTTCAAACTGCCGTGCAGGCACGGTTGATTGAATATATTCCATGCCAACACCCATCAGAACAAAAGCAGCAGCCAAGCCCAGCCTTGTCAGGTCATGCTTGAAAATTTGTGCAAACCAACCCATCAGGCACCCGTAGACCGCGACATGCATCAGCTTATCGTTGAGCAGGAAAGTTTTGACCGGTGGCGGGATAGAGATCACCGACATAAAGCAGATCATCCCGATAAGCAAAAAACCCAGTATCAACCAGACAGGCGCGAACCTGAGATGACGAACCTTCAGCAGACCTGAGGGCGAAAAATTGAAAATCACTGTATTTTTCCTGTGAACGCGGGCTACGCGATGTAAATAGTCCACCAAGACCTCCAGTCTTAGCCGACCACCTATAATGACAAAATCAGCCTGATACGTTCGATTTGTTTATTATTTTTATTATTATCCAGCGCGAAAGACATTCTGTGACATCTGTACCGCTGGTAGATTCATTAGCGGAACAATGGGGCACAACTTTAGACATATATTGCATATGTTGCGACATAAGACGCCGCGGTTAAAGCCCTCAGAGCTTTACAATTATGTAAACAATGGCTGTCAATATCAGCGCAAGAAAAAGGTGCCCGAACGCCGACACCATTAGAAGATGATACCTGCCAAGTTTTTTAAAAAGTGCGAAGGCCATCACACAAAGACTGTAAACGGCAATACCCCCACCCACCCAATTGGCAACCTCAGTGGCTTCCAGCGACCAGTTAAGCTTTGATTTTCCCTCGAGAATCAAACCAGTTAGCGAATAAACCAGGTAGAAACCGGTCATAACTACCGGCACAATCAACAAGACAAATTGAAATACCGGGTGTACCTTGTGAGAGCTTTCAGCCTTAGACACGAACTTGTTTTTTGTTCCGAAACTGTTGCCACTACCCCTGTGGAGGCGTCGCAGCTGATGATTAACTTGGCCTTGAATTCAGTCCCTGCCTGTCTTTCACCTACAAGACGGCTGTTGTAATGACTGACTAAGACCTCCAATTTCAACCATAATCCGCGTGAATTTATGCGCGTATACTGATGGTAGTACGCTCTATTCTACCGGAGCGATTAACGTATTTTGAATACTACGCCAACATCAATTACAAAAAACAGGATGTTTAAAATGCAGGAGAATATTTTGAAAACACTAACTGCGCCAAAACGCATTAAATTATCGCTATCCCGGCTACTAAAACCAATACTGCTGTGCGCTCTGGTATTCGGGTTCAGTGCCTCGGGATCTGCCGGTGAAGCGGATATTGTTGATGTTAAGATTTTTAAATCAGGTCAGGAAAAATTTCGTATTGATGCCTCAGTGCTGCATGCGGATACCGGCTGGGATCATTACGCAAACAAGTTTGAAGTGCTGGACACGGAAGGCAACATTCTTGGTACGCGTGTACTCCATCATCCACATGTAAACGAGCAACCGTTTACACGTAGCCTGACACTCACTATACCAAAGTCCGTTACCCGGGTAGTGGTCCGGGCAGGTGATTCACAGCATGATACGGGTGGCAAGGAAACAACGATTGATGTGCCGCATTAGCACATCATTCAAAATTTTATCGTGATCGATGCTCGCGCAAATTGCGCGAATGCACCCGTCTGGCTAGCTGGTTGGCTGGCATGAGCGCTACAGGCGATGCGATAGATCAAGCTCTGTAAAGCCCTGCATGACCAGATCAATCCCCTTAGTCAGCCCCATGACCTGAAAGCGGTCGCCCATGGAACCGGGCAAACACAAGGTTTTCACCTCTTGCATGAGCCTCAAAGAATCAAGCTGACTACGGCCATCGTTACCGCCGGCCGATTGCTGCGATAGTTGCTCCGCGATTTGCAGCAGACCGTTAGCTTGTAAAAAGGCGGATTGGCTGGTGTAACCATTAAGATTGAAACCAGCATCAACCGCGGCCTCTGCCACGGACGTAAAATCAACGTGCGCTGTAATATCCTGTGCACCGGGTAAATGGAAAGGGTCATCATGCGAGTGATGGCGGTAGTAACACATCAATGTACCCTGATCACGCTCGGGCAAAAAAAACTCCCTGCGAGGATATCCGTAATCTGCAAGCAATACCGCACCGCTAGACAGCATTTCGCCAATTGCTGCCAGCCAACCACTCAAGTAGGCGTTAAATTCAAAACAGTACCCGTCTGGCAACGGTTCGGGTAATGTCGCAAGAATGCGCTCAAGTTGTGCCAGCCACAGCGGCGTCGCTTCAACGTTTTGCAAAGTGATATAGCTGGCACGCAGGCAATTCCTTTCGGAATCAAAAACTACCTGCAATTGCTGTAGTTCCTGTTGCTGCCAGCGCAAACGTTCAACCGGCATGGCATCCAGCACCTCATTGGCAATGACAACCCCTGAAAGACTTTGCGGCAAGCTATCATGCCATTGCACAGACCCTCTGATATCGGGCGGCAGGCTGGCAAGCTCGGCCTCTTGCAGCTGCCGCAAACTGCCACTGGTTTCAATAATATGATAGTGCGGATGTGGTTGATTACGAGCCGCGCGTGACAGGCTGATCTGCTCGAGTAGCACCCTGGCAAGCGAGCCATTACCAGCGCCGAACTCAATCAGGCAAGGTTCAGCAGTACCAGCTCGATCACAGCCGTTGTTTTCAAGTGCAGTGATGACTTCATCACACTGGGCAGCCAGACACCTGCCGTACAGTTCACCAAGACCGGGTGCTGTTACAAAATCCCCATCAACGCCAAATACTGGCAATCCTGAGGCGTAGTAACCCAGGCCGGGCTCATACAGGGCCGACTGCATATACTCGGCAAAACTGATAGCCCCTTGCTGCCGGATCCTGTCACGCAGTACCTCGACCAACTGCTGGCTATGCTGCCTGACTTGCAGCGGTGCTTCAGGCAGAACGCTCAATGCTTACACCCACATCGTCAGCAATATCGACTGCACCCGGCTTATGCAATGTTAACTTCAGATGACTGACAGCAAATTCTGCAAGGACCAATTCGGCAACGCGTTCAGCCAGGGTTTCAATCAGCTGAAATTCGCTTTCACCGGTAAATTCAGCAATTCGGCGGGAAATACGATCATAATCAAGTGTGTCTTCGACATTGTCGGAAGCCGCTGGCACGCGGTTGTCGTTGGACATCTCAAGATCGAACAACAAACGCTGCCTGATTTCGCGCTCCCAGTCATACACACCGATAACTGCCTCCACACTTAAGCCTTTTACGAATACCTTATCCATTAGCCTTACTTTAACTGAGCCTGTTGAATCCCATTGGAACACTGACAAACCGGTCTGAAAACCCATGTTTGCAACTTGTTTGGCAAACCACGCGACTATTGTTTAGCGTCGCCGAAGTACTGTAACAAACCCGCAAGCGCCCTCCGGTAGTGATAACTGACTTGCTGCCGCGGATATTGCTCGGCACGGTTCACCGGGCAGGCCTCCCGTGCCAGACATCGATCCGCACAGGACGAGTCAGCAAGCATTCTGTGGTCTGCACAGGCCTTCATATTCGGCGCTTGCGAAAATGACAGGGCAGAGCCCGGGCAAGCAGTGATGCAGGCCTGGGTTTCGCAATTGCTGCAGACACTGGCATCCGGCAAGTTCGCGGCTGCGACGGTAGCGGCCGCGGCTTCTGCCTGCCAGTCAAGCGTCGGTAGAGGTAACCAGACCAGTGCTCTGTAAGCGTACCAGAGACCCCATCTTGCATTGATGCCCGTGCCCAGGGGGCTGGGCTGGTGCCAGGTTGCTAATTCCCCCAACCGCTGCAGCGGCGGGAAGTCAGCGGTTTTCGCAGTCGATTCTTTAACACTTCCCTTGGCAGTTTCTGCCAAGGAAGGCCCATCAGTACTGGCAAGCACGGGATAAATAAACTCCGGAGCCGCTTCATTTACGCCCGCCATTGCATCATCGATAGCCCTGGCCACTTGTTGAACGGAAAAGGCGTCTACCGGGTCAGGGCCCAGCTCGCCATTCATGAGGCTTGAGACCAGCGTGTGGTTCCTGTGGTTCGATTGTTTCGCTTGTTTCGCTTGGCTTAAATTACTCCTCAGCGATAGTTGTTCGCTGCAATATTGTTCGAAATGTCGCCAGAAATCGCTCCCCGCATTACCAAACATCAGCAACAATCCGGGCTTGCTGACATTCTGTGCTGAGTCAGGGCACCAACCCAGACCGGATTGCCTGAGCTCAGCCCCCGACCACGCATGAAACAGATTAAACCCCTTTAACAGTGACTGCTGATGCAACCGTTCCAGCAATTGCCCGATTTCACCCTCCGCAAGCTCGCTGGAATAGGCAGCAGCAGGACCAGAGCCGGTTTTTGGCCTGTAACCTGAATTGTTTTCGGACATAAGCTTGTGTAGTCACAATTGTTTGGCTATCATTGCCCGGCTACGCCTTACGGATTAGATTCTGGAGTAAACCATGTCCCGTGTATGTCAGGTAACCGGCAAACGGCCAATGAGTGGAAATAATGTGTCGCATGCGAAAAATCGCACGCGCCGACGCTTTTTGCCGAATTTGCATGTCCA
>CALLOA010000071.1 GCA_938005265.1 uncultured Granulosicoccaceae bacterium | reverse complement strand
TTCATCAAAGTGATCTGCCATCCGACATTGTCAGCAAATCGTAGCCCTGTGGAGTGACCAGAACGGTGTGTTCCCATTGCGCTGAGAGACTGCGATCCTTGGTGATCACTGTCCAGTCATCGCTCAACAGTTTGGTATGACGCCGCCCCTGATTAACCATGGGTTCTATGGTAAAAGTCATACCCGCTTCCAGTTGCGGGCCTGTTCCCGGCTTGCCATAGTGCAAAACCTGCGGTTCTTCGTGAAAGCTGCTGCCAATACCGTGTCCACAATACTCACGCACAATAGAGTAGTGGTTTGATTCAGCGTGAACTTGTATTGCATGGCCGATATCGCCGAGTGTGCAACCGGGTTTGACCACTTCTATGCCCCGGGCCATGCACTCATAGGCAACTTCACACAACTTGGCAGCATTTGCACTGGGGGTACCCACATAGTACATACGGCTGGTGTCACCAAAGTAACCGTCCTTGATCACTGTAACGTCGATATTGAGGATATCGCCTTTTTTCAGCTTTTTATCATTGGGAATACCATGGCAGATTGTATGGTTGACCGAGGTACAAATGGATTTGGGAAACCCCCTGTAGTTTAGCGGGGCAGGGGTCGCCTGCTGCACATCAACAATATGCTGGTGGCAGATGGTATTGAGTTCGTCGGTCGTGATTCCAGGAACGACATGTTCTTCGATCAGATCGAGCACCTCCGAAGCCATCAGGCCGGCAATGCGCATTTTTTCGATTTCCTCAGGTGTTTTTATTGATATAGCCATAGTTTTAAACAGATTGTTTCCCGGATGGTTACCGCCAGGTGCCCGATTCACGGCGTGCTGGGAGCGCACCCCGAATCCGGCACTTCTTGCAACGCCTTCTGACGTTTGGTACTTCCGGCCAGAATCCTCGGTCAGAAGCGTAAAATGTGTTATTATACTGGGTTAACCGAACTCGTTCGGTAAATTCACTCGTTTCGCTTTGAAATTCGGCAGGAAAGCCTCGCCATCATTAGTGTGTCAGTACGGACCATCAGTTCGGTTTTGTCAGGACGGTGTCATAAGTACGAGACTTACATAAGTACGAGATAAGTACGAGACCTACTAATGGTTGTTGGTTAAAGGTTCGCTCGTGTTTAGCTTCGGCTACTCGAGGCTTTTGATCCCGTCGAATCAGGAAACCGCTGGGTGCCCGTTTGATTAGGGTCAGTGTGTATCTTGCGGACGAAATCTTAACCCAAACCTTCACAGGTGACAGTATGTCTAAAGTAACCATGCGCCAAATGCTTGAGGCTGGCGTGCATTTCGGCCACCAGACCCGTTATTGGTCGCCCAAAATGGCGCCCTACATCTTCGGCGAACGAAACAATATCCATATTTTCAACCTCGAAAAGAGCTTGCCAGCTCTGGAAGATGCTGCCAACTTTCTTGGCAAGATTGCTTCAAAAAACGGCAAAGTTCTGTTTGTAGGTACTAAACGCGCTGCTCGGGATGCGATCAACGACGCATCAAAAGCCTGCAACATGCCGTACGTCAACCGTCGCTGGTCAGGCGGCATGATGACCAATTTTAAAACGGTCAAAGTATCTGTTAAGCGCTTGCTTGAACTTGAAGCCATGCAGGCAGACGGCAGTATAGAGCGTCTCAGCAAGAAAGAAGCTCTGGGCTTGCAGCGTGAGTATGACAAGCTGGAGCGTGGCATGGGTGGTATCAAGCACATGGAACGTCTGCCTGACGCACTGTTTGTTATCGATGTAGGTCATGAGCGCATTGCCATATCGGAAGCAGCCAAGCTCGGCATACCAGTCGTTGCTGTCGTGGACAGCAACAATACACCCGACGGTGTTGATTATGTAATTCCGGGTAATGACGATGCTATCCGTGCAATCCAGCTTTACGCCAATACCATTTCGGCGGCGATAGAAGACGGCCGCAAAAGTGCGCCTAAGGGTGGCGGCATGGTTGACGGTGCAAATGTGCAAGCGGCACCTGTTACCCAGCATATTGCTGAACCAGAGCCCGAGCCAACACCGGAAGAAAGCGAAGCTGAAGCGCAGCTGGTTGCTGAGGCTGCCAAGGTGAATGCACCTGAAGAAGCTGCCGCCGCTGCAGAAGCACCGGCTGCCAGCGATGCCTCCGGCGCTGCTGATTCTGCGGGCTAATCCAGATCGGTTGATATGCATGTTGCCGGCGCACCGGCAACAGCATCCCAAACTACAACTGCGGTTGCCTTGCGGCATGGGTCGCGACGCGGGCTGCATACAAATCAAGTAACGAGAAGAGTAATGAGTATTTCGGCATCAATGGTCAAAGAACTGCGCGAGCGTACTGGCGCCGGCATGATGGAGTGCAAGAAAGCACTGACCGAGACCAGTGGGGATATGGAAGCGGCGATCGAGCAACTGCGGGTTAGCGGTGCTGCAAAAGCCGACAAAAAATCTGATAACACAGCGGCAGAGGGTGTTGTTTCCATGAAGCTATCGGCTGACGGTTCTTCGTTTGCGATAGTCGAGATCAACAGCCAGACTGATTTTGCATCAAAGTCTGAGGATTTTACCGGCTTTGTAGATCAGGTTACCGACCTTATCCTGACAAGCCAACCGGCAGATACAGCGGCGCTGGCCGAACTTGAACTTGGCTCGGGTGCATCGGTAGCTGATGCTACCAAATCGCTGATCGCGAAAATTGGTGAGAATATACAGGTTCGTCGTTTTGAGGCACGGGCGGCATCCGGTAACAATGTTGCGCACTACTCCCACAGTGGTCGTATTGGTGTGATCTGCGAAATGGAAGGTGGCGATGCTGATCTAGCCAAAGACGTGGCCATGCATATCGCTGCAAGCCGGCCGATTTGTGTGTCTGAAGAGCAGGTGCCCAGTGAGGTTCTGGAAAAGGAAAAGAAAGTACTGATGGCCGAAGCTGCTGAAAGTGGTAAGCCTGAGGAGATCATTGAAAAGATGGTGCAGGGGCGGGTCAAGAAATACCTGGCTGAAATAACCCTTGTAGGCCAGCCCTTTGTCAAGGATCCGGACCAGACTGTAGAGAAATTGCTGGCCGCTCAAGGTGCCAAGGTTCTTGGCTTCACGCGTTATGAAGTGGGCGAAGGCATAGAAAAGAAAGAAGAGAACTTTGCTGATGAAGTTATGGCACAAGTTCGCGACGCCGAAAAGCCTGAGAAGTCCTAGGGCTAGAGTGTCAATGGCTCTGGTTGCCCTTATTGCAGCTTGCAGGTCTGGCTACACGGACCTCGGCTTGATCTTGTCCTATTGGTTGCGAACTGCCTCATGAATACTGGAAAACCGGCTTTTAAGCGTGTCCTGTTGAAACTCAGTGGTGAGGCTTTAATGGGCGATCTCGATTACGGTATCGACCCGGCCTACATCAGGCGCATAGCCGCCGAAGTCAAAACAGTGTCTGACCTTGGTGTTGAAGTTGCGCTTGTTATAGGCGGCGGTAACATCTTTCGTGGTGCCGGTCTGGCTGAGGCTGGAATTGATCGTGTTACCGGTGACCATATGGGGATGCTGGCAACCGTGATGAATTGCCTGGCTTTCCAGGACGCAGTAGAAAAAATGGGTTGTTATTGTCGTGTAATGTCAGCACTAACGATCAATGCCGTGTGTGAAGACTACATTCGCCGACGCGCTATTCGCCATCTGGACAAAGGGCGTATCGTTTTGTTTGCAGCAGGTACCGGTAATCCATTTTTTACGACCGATTCAGCAGCTAGTTTGCGCGCTGTGGAAATAGACGCTGATGTCATGATCAAAGCCACCAAGGTCGATGGCATCTTCGACAAAGATCCGGTCAAACACAGTGATGCTGTCAAGTATGACAAGCTCGGTTTCGATGAAGTTATAAAAGGCAAGCTTGCTGTTATGGACACCACGGCGGTCGTACTCTGCCGTGACAACCAGTTGCCGGTCAAAGTCTTCAACATGAATAATGAAGGCGATTTACAGAGACTGATCTGTGGTGAAAATATCGGAACCACAGTCGAGTAGTTACTTGATACTCTGAGTCGGCCTCTAGAGCTCTCTAGGTGTTGCAATGATGCGATTTAATGGCACTTTGACGTCCGACTGCGAAAACCATCATTCAACGCTTTTAATGTAGTTTAAAAAGTTTGCCCTGATTTATTTTACCGACACGGGATACTCCAAATGATAAACGACATACTCAAAGATGCCAGTGGCAGAATGAAAAAGAGTGTCGAAGCACTGGAATCTGAATTCTCTCGTATGCGCACCGGGCGGGCTCATCCGAGTTTGCTGGAACATTTAAAGGTGGACTATTACGGGTCTGATACTCCGCTGGGACAGGTTGCCAACATAAACACTGAAGACGCGCGTACTTTAACAGTAACGCCATGGGAACCGGGTATGGTGGCTGAGGTTGAAAAAGCCATTATCAATTCGGATCTGGGTCTTAATCCCAATACCGCAGGTACCGTCATTCGAGTGCCTGTACCACCCATGACGGAAGAGCGCCGCAAAGAAATGGTGCGGTTGGTGAAAGGCGAAGCTGAGAATGCACGCGTTGCTGTGCGCAATATCAGACGCGATGCCAACAACGATTTGAAAACTCTGGAAAAAGAAAAAGAAATTTCAAAAGACGAGCTGCGCAAGGGTGAAGAGGACGTTCAAAAGGCCACTGATAACGCTATTGCCGAGGTCGATGGCGTCCTGCAGAAAAAAGAAGAGGAGCTAATGGAGGTGTAACTGTGGTTCGCAGTCTGCCCGTTTTCTTTTTTTTTAGTGAGCACCTTTTCAATATGGCTAGTATGGACGCGTGCCAAGCGGGTCCAGTCTTGTAATGCTCAACCCTTCCGATAATACTTCACTTCCTGTAACGCCTTTGCATATTGCCATCATCATGGATGGCAATGGGCGTTGGGCCAATAAACGGGGATTGCCCCGCGCTGCGGGTCATCAGGCCGGATTCAAAGTTGCCCGCTCGATTGTAGAGGCGGTGGGTAAACGTCAGCATAAAGCCCTGACCCTGTTTGCTTTCAGCAGTGAGAACTGGCGTCGCCCGCCAACAGAAGTGCGTTTGCTGCTAGAGCTATTCATGTCAGCCTTGCACAGTGAAGTCGACAAACTGATGGACAACAATGTGCACATGCGCTTTATCGGGGAACGCAGTGCTTTTCCGGACAAGCTGCGTGAACAAATGAATCTGGCAGAGCAGAAAACCGCAGCTAACGATGGATTGAAACTTGCCATTGCCGTCAACTACGGTGGTCGCTGGGATATCGTTAATGCGGCAAAAAAACTGGCGTCCTCTGTACAGGCTGGTGAGATGACAGTGGATGACATCACCGAAGAAACGTTTGCACAGCGGGTTTGTTTGCCTGATTGCGGTGACCCCGATATTCTAATTCGTACCGGTGGGGATCAGCGCATCAGTAATTACCTTCTTTGGCAGCTGGCCTATACAGAACTATTTATCGATGAAGTGCTCTGGCCGGATTTCTCCGAAATCGAGCTGGATCGTGCGATTGACTCATTTGCCAGTCGCGAAAGGCGTTTCGGGCGCACGGGTGCACAGATTGGTAACGGTAAATCGGATGCTTAAGGAAAGGATAACAACAGCTGTTGTGTTGCTGCTTGCAGTCGCACTTGTTTTATTCGTATTGCCACCTGCTTTTTTTTACGGATTTGTTCTGCTGGTTATTTTGCTGGCGGCGTGGGAATGGGCAAGACTGTCAGGTGTTACAGAATCAACACATCGCATCGTCTATGCTGTAGCGGTTGCCTGTGCGGTGCTTCTGCTTTTCCTGTTGCCCGCGTCACTTCAATTTTTAATAGCACGTCTGGCCTGTATTGCGGCTTTGGTATTTTGGGCTTTTGCGCTTTATCGTATCGTGGTTCAACCGGAACTTGCATCGAGCACACCAACCCCGGCACAAAACCATGACCTCGTATTGCTGACGATCGGAATATTTGTGCTGCTCTCAACAGCACTTGCATTAACGGCTTTGCGTTATCAAGCGACCGAGCATTCTGTGTGGTTGCTTCTGTATGTATTGGCTCTGGTCTGGATCATGGATATCGGCGCATACTTCAGTGGCCGCCGTTTCGGTAAAACGAAACTGGCTCCGCGAGTTAGCCCGGGTAAAACCCGTGAGGGTGTCTATGGCGGAATTGCCGGAGCTGTCTGTCTGGTGATCGTGGCATTACTTCTACATGCGCCGTTTCGCCAGCATGCCTCGGTATTTTTGCTCGCATCAGTAGCTGCCGCTTTGATATCAGTTGCAGGTGATCTCTATGAGAGTCGCATGAAGCGCTCGCGTGGTATCAAGGATAGTAGTCAGATATTGCCGGGACACGGAGGTGTTCTGGACAGGATAGACGGCATTGTTGCTGCGGTGCCCGTATTTGTTGGTATCTGGACCTGGGCCTGATATGCGTCTTTGCATACTGGGAGCGAGTGGTTCTATAGGTACTAGCGTACTCGATGTTGTTTCGCGTAATCATCACATTGAAATCGATTCCCTGGTCGCTGGCAAACGTTGGCAAGTCTTGCTGGATCAGATCAAACAACATACCCCGCGGCTGGCAATTCTGCAGGATGAAAGTGCGGCTGAGCGTCTTTCAACTGAGGTAAAAAAGCTGGGATTATCTACCCGGGTTGAAGCAGGTAGTGATGCCATGCTCGCCGCTGCCGCCGCCGATACTGCTGATACGGTTGTCGCAGCTATTGTGGGGGCAGCAGGGCTTGAGCCTACACTTGCCGCACTGAAGGCTGGTAAGCGTTTGCTGCTGGCCAACAAAGAGGCGTTGGTTATGTGTGGTGATCTGATGCATACGGTTGCCAGACGAAGCGGGTCAATAATTCTTCCACTCGACAGTGAACACAATGCCATATTCCAGAGTTTGCCCTATGCCGTTCAGTGCGGTGAAACCCCGTGTAAAGATGCCGGGGTTACCTCTCTGGTTTTGACAGCATCGGGTGGGCCGTTTCGTGGTTTGAATAGCCGGCAGCTCGCCGGTGTTTCTCTGGATGAAGCCTTAAAGCATCCGAATTGGGAAATGGGGCCCAAGATCACTATAGATTCAGCCACGCTGATGAACAAGGGCCTCGAAGTGATCGAAGCCAGTTATCTGTTCGAGTTGCCACCCGCTGACATTGAAGTAGTTGTTCATCCGCAAAGTGTTGTGCACTCCATGGTTCGCTACCTGGACGGTTCTGTCATTGCACAGATGGGCAGGCCGGATATGCGCACACCCATAGCCCATGCGCTGGCGTGGCCCGAGCGGATCGATTCAGGCGTTGAATTGCTGGACTTTTTAACGATAGGTGAGTTGACGTTTGAGTCACCGGATCGGCAGAATTTCCCCTGTCTCGATCTGGCCTACCAGGCGTTGTCGCAGGGTGGTACAGCACCTACTGTATTAAACGCCGCCAATGAAGTCGCAGTGGACCACTACTTGAACAAATCTGTCTCTTTTTTACAACTGCCTCGTATCATTGAAGATACATTGGCGCAGTTTGAATTGCGCTCGGCTGACGATTTGGAAACTATCTTGATGACAGACGCGCACGCAAGGGAAATTGCCCATAGAATTGCGTGTGCGAAGTAAACGGGATACGCAACATCAGATCAATGACACAAAACCCCGGAAAGGCAGAAACCTACAATCATGTTTGGTAACGTTTTATACAGTTTTATAGCCTTTGTCATTGCGCTGGGAATACTGATCTCAATCCACGAGTTTGGCCATTTCTGGGTAGCTCGCCGTGTCGGCGTTAAAGTACTTAAATTCTCTATCGGATTCGGAAAGTCCCTATGGAGTCGGCGCGGTAAAGTTGACGATACAGAATTTGTAGTTGCTGCCATCCCCTTGGGTGGCTATGTCAAGATGCTCGATGAACGGGAAGGTAATGTTGATCCGGCTGACGCAGAACGTGCCTTTAACCGCAAGAATGTCTGGGCTCGAATAGCGGTGGTGATTGCCGGGCCAATGGCCAATTTTATACTCGCAATCCTGCTCTACTGGCTGGTCATGATGATAGGTATCAGTGGTGTTTCGCCCTTGCTCGGTGACATCACGCCGGGTAGTGCAGCGGATAAGGCAGGTTTCAAATTTGAAGACCGCATCGTATCGATTGAAAACACAGCCACTCCGACCTGGAGTGATGCAAGGATTGCCTTGCTAAAACATGCGTTGAGCGGCGAAAGCTCAACGACCTCTTCGGCGTCCGGGGAATCAGCTGAACGGCGATTGCAATTTGAAGTGGAAACTGCAGATGGCGACAACCTGGTACGGGAGCTGGTCGTCGACGGACGTGGCATCCTGAAAGGCGATGGCGATGTTGTTGCCAAGCTGGGCATACAACAATGGTGGCCGCGCGTGCCTGCTGTCATTGGCATGGTGCAAGAGGGTGGGGCAGCAGCAGCAGCTGGCCTGCAGGTCGGCGACGAAGTGCTGACAGCAAATGGACTTCCCATGGAAACCTGGCGTGACTGGGTACTGGCTGTGCGTGATCACCCACAACAGCTAATGCAGTTACAGCTGCTGCGCAATGGCGATGTTATAACCATGGACTTGACACCAGCCGAGCGTGATGCCGGCGACGGGCAGCTCATCGGCTTCATAGGTGCTGCCGAGACGTTGTCCCAGGCGGAGGCACAGAAGGCACGAGTCACTGTCAGTTACCCACCGCTGGAATCCTTGCTTCGCGGTATACAACGTACCTGGGAAATGAGCGTGCTGACGCTTAAAATGCTGCAAAAGTTATTGATCGGGCAAGCATCGCTTGAAAATATCAGCGGCCCCATCAGCATTGCACAATTCGCTGGCCAGTCAGCCAGCATTGGTATAGATCACTATCTGAACTTTATCGCACTCATCAGTATCAGTCTGGCGGTTCTTAACCTGTTACCAATTCCGATGCTTGACGGTGGTCACTTGCTGTACTACGCGTTTGAAGTTGTCTTTCGCAGACCGGTACCTGAACGGGTTCAGGAAATCGGCCAGCAGATTGGTATTCTTATTCTGGGTAGCTTAATGGCGCTGGCGTTCTACAATGATATATGGCGTCTGGCACAATGACAGGTCCAATACGTATTAAATTTGAGCATAACTCATCGCTGCGGCCGCCGGTCGTAACGATGAATCCTGCTTTATCCCCGGCTGGTTATGGGCATGTCGACTGACAGAATGAGTAAGCGTACGAACAGCAAATCAATCTGCATGAAGTTTTTACTGCTGGTCGTTCTGTACCTGAATGGTGCTGTTGCCTTGGCCCAATCCACGCAACCAAGCCAGGCCAGCTCCCCTGGCACTTCACCTTTTATCGTCTCCGATATCGTCATTGAAGGGAATAGACGCATTGACGTGGGTACTGTCCTCACTTACCTGCCAGTGCGTACACGCGAAAGTTTCGACCCTGTCGAAGACAGTGCGCGCTCCCTGCGAGCGCTCTATGAAACCGGTTTGTTTAACGATGTAAAGCTCTTGCAGCGTAACAACGACACTCTGGTAGTTTCTGTTGAAGAACGCCCGGCTATTGCCAGTATTGATATCAGTGGTAATGACAAGATCAATGATGATGATCTTGAAGGTTCTTTGCGGGATGCTGATATTGCGAGAGGGCGGGTCTTCAATCGCTCGGTGCTGGAAACCGTAGAGCGCGAATTGCGTCGTGTCTATTTCAGCATCGGTCACTATGACATGGAAATCGAAACAGAAATTGAAGAGTTGCCACGTAACCGTGTCGCTGTGAAAATTGAAATTGATGAAGGTGCAGTCGCCACCATCCGTCATATTAATATTGTTGGTAACAAGGCATTTGAAGAATCCAGGCTGTTAGATTTGCTACGTTCCGGGGAAAGTGGCTGGTACCCGTTTTCATCTCGCGACGATTATTCAAAAGTAAAACTGGCTGCTGATATAGAAACCCTGCGTTCCTACTATCAGGACCGTGGTTATCTCAAGTTTGAAGTGACGTCGACTCAGGTCTCGTTGTCCGAAGACAAGCGTGAGATATTTATTGTGATCAATATCTCCGAGGGTGAGAAACATGTCATTCGTGAAACCTCAATCGTGGGTAATACGACAGTCGATCGGGGTGATTTGCAAAGATTGATAAAGATGAAACCCGGTGATGAATTTTCGCGCAAGGACGTAGTCGCGACATCCAGCGCTATCGTGGATCGTCTTGGCCAAGAGGGTTTTGCCTTTGCAAACGTCGATGTCCAGCCGGATATTGATGACAATAAAAAGGACGTGGGGCTAAGATTTGTTGTCGAGCCGGGCAAACGTGTTTATGTTCGCAGGATTTACTTTACCGGCCAGTACAAAACGCGCGATGAAGTATTGCGTCGCGAGATGAGACAGTTTGAAGGTAGTGCCTATTCACCGGCGCGTGTAGATCGCTCGCGAGTACGTTTGCAACGCCTGCCGTTTATGCAAAGCGTTTCAATTCGTACACCACGAGTACCCGGCACCGAGGATCAGGTTGACATTGAGGTATCTGTTCAGGAAGGGCCATCCGGTTCGTTTCAGGCTGGGCTTGGTTTTGGTACAGACGGCGCTACTTTTAACCTTGCGTTCAATCAGGAAAACCTGTTTGGTACAGGCCAGAATTTACGATTTTCTCTTGACCGTTCAGACACCACCACACAGCTGTCACTGACCTCCAGAAACCCGTACTTTACTGAAGACGGTATCAGTCGCACGTTGAGCGCGTTTATTCGGGAAACAGATACAACTGAAGATAGCGAAACCATACGCTTCTTTAACAGTACGCTAGGCGGCAGTGTTACGTTCGGTGTGCCGCTCACGGAGTTTTCCAACTTCAGCTTAGGCCTTGGTTTTGATCGCTCTGAAATAACAACAACATCGGGGACACCGCAGGAAATTATCGATGCCACAGATGAGTTTGGTGATACCTTCGATATATTCAACCTGATACTGGGCTACACCTACGATACCCGCAACCGAACTGTGTTCGCGACCAGCGGTCTTGTCAATCGTCTTTCTTTCGAAGCTGCCATTCCGGGAAGTGATTGGGAGTATTTTAAACTCGGTTATCGATTCGAATATTTTCGCCCAATAACGAGTCGCTACACATTTTCAACCAGTGCAAGAGTTGACTACGGTGACGGCTACGGCGAATTCGAGCGACTACCCTTTTTCCAACGTTATTTTGCGGGCGGCGTACGTAGTCTGCGTGGCTATCGAACCGGTAGTCTTGGCATAGGCAACAGAGAATTGGGCACACCCGGTGGTGGCCTGACTGAAGGCCGGGATGAATTCGGCAATGCCAGGGGAGGGGATTTCCGGACACTCGGTACCACTGAAATTATTTTTCCGCCTCCCTTCGTGGAGGAACCCGGCACGACCCGATTCAGCCTGTTTGTCGACTACGGCAATGTATTCCCGACGTTTGAGCAATTCGATACCGAGGATTTCAGGGCATCCTATGGCGTAGCCTTTGTCTGGTTGTCGCCGGTTGGTCCGCTGACTTTCAGCTACGCCTTGCCCTTCAATGAGCGCTCAAATGACCGTACCAGACGGTTCGATTTCACAATTGGGACTATTTTCTAGCCAGTCAAGCGGATGCATAGCGCCGGATCAGTCTTGAATCCTATATACTGGTGGGGTACGTCATCCATTCCAGATTCGATATCACTTGTGGTTTATTGTGAACCAGAGCAACTCGAAACAATTTCAGGCATGAAACGGCCTATCGTTCAAAAGCGGGCAGTGCGCGGCATCGTTTCGCGGTTGTTTTTTGTCTGTTTATGCCTGTTCGCCGGTCTGTTTCCCGGCACAAGCGTCCTGGCCCAAAGCGGCACTGATAACACGCAAGCCAGTATTGGTTTTGTCGACATACCTTATCTCATCAACAATGCACCACAGGCATTGGAGGCAGAGCGTCGCCTTGAATCCGAGTTTGCACCTCGTGAGGAAGAACTGAAGTTGCAGAGAGCGGACCTTGCCGATGTTAATGAACGTATGAAAAGTCAAGCGCTGGAATTGACCGAAACTGAATTGGCACAGCTTGACCGCGAAATGCGAAATCTTGAACGTCGTATCAAACGTGATGAGCAGGATTTTCGCGAAGAGCTCAACATACAGAAAAATAATGAGTTTAAAAAAATTCGAATAATTGTGTTGGAAGCTATAGCTAAATTCGGCCAGGCTAACAGCTACGATCTGATTGTCAGCGATGGTGTACTCTATGCTAACAAGCAAATAGATGTGACCGAAAAAATTCTGGAAAGCCTTCGGCTTGAAGACCAGAAATTGCAATCCTCAAACTGATAACATTCAGCGCCAGCCGTGAACCTTGAACAACTGGCAAATTCACTAAATCTGCAATGGTCGGGTGATGCTGCTGCCGAGATCACTCACCTTGCTGATATCAATTCAACTGCAACACAAGCGACCCCCGGGTCGTTGAGTTTTGTGACCGGCAAACGTTATGCCGATGCCCTTAAAGCGTCCAGAGCCACGGCTGTAATTGTTCCTGAAGGATTGGCTGATCTGGCTCCCGGTAATCATTTGATCTCGGCTAATCCCTATCTGAGTTATGCCGAAGCATCCCAAATCCTGTACCCCCAGCCGCAACCCTCTGGTTTGCATGTCTCTGCGGTTATTGCTGATTCCGCCAGCGTGCATAGCACAGCCAGCGTCGGTGCCAATGTAGTTATTGAAGCAGATGCTTCGATCGGAGCTGGTTGCATCATAGGCGCTGGATGTGTCATCGGGGAGGGGAGTTCTATAGGTGCTGGCACACGGCTGTTTTCCAATGTAACGGTGACTGAGGGTTGTATCATTGGTCGTGACTGCCGTATGCAGCCGGGAGCCGTGATCGGTTCTGAAGGTTTCGGTTATGCTCCGTCTGCAACAGCTTGGGTACGCATCAATCAGGTAGGTCGGGTCGTTATCGGTGACGGCGTCGAAATCGGTGCCAATACCACCATTGACCGGGGTGCGATCGAGGATACCGTTATCGGTGATGGTGTCATACTTGATAACCAGATTCAGGTGGCGCACAACGTCAAAATTGGTGAGCAGACCGCGATAGCGGGTTGCGTCGGAATAGCCGGGAGCACCACGATTGGCAAGGCTTGTCGAATTGGTGGAAAATCCGCAATTGTCGGGCACCTCAACATCGCGGATAATGTCACTATTACTGCCGCTTCGTTTGTTACGCAATCTATCGATGAGCCGGGTGTCTTCAGTTCCGGTATGCCACAGCAAAAAAATGCAGAGTGGCGTCGTAATGCTGCCAGATTGTCGCGACTGGATGAGTTGTTCAAGCGCGTTCTCAGGATTGAGCGTAAATTACGTTAGGCTTGCGACTCTGATCAAAGGCTGTTCATATCCGGTATTTTGATATCCGGAAAATTGTTGTTTTCGAAAATTGTGTACATCGAAAGCTGCGAAGATCCTAGAATTTAGTTATGGATCAATCAAATTGGCAGGATGCCGTGCAAATTCACGGACGATATAACACCACCCATATCAATACTGAATCCGCATGAACGATGTAGTGACAATCGATGATGTCAGGGAAATCGTAAAGTACCTGCCCCACCGCTATCCGTTTTTGTTAATCGACAGGGTGCTGGAGTTCAATGCCAATCGATCCTTACGTGGTCTGAAAAACGTGACCGCGAATGAGCCTATTTTCACCGGACATTTTCCACAGGCACCGGTTTACCCGGGTGTTCTTATTCTTGAGACTATGGCTCAAGCCAGTGCGCTTCTGGCATTTAAAAGCCTTGGTGGCTATCCGCCCCCGGAAACCCTGTATCTACTAGTGGGCATTGACAAGGCACGCTTCAAACAGCAGATTGTGCCCGGAGACCAGATCATCGTTGACGTTGAAGTCATCAAGGAAAAACGCGGTATCTGGAAATTTGACGCCAAGGCAACCATAGCGGGTTCGCTAGCCTGCAGCGCTGAGGTCATGATTGCCAAAAACGAGATTGAACTGTGATTCATCCGACTGCCATCATCGACGAGTCGGCCACGCTTGCAGCGGATTGCGAGGTCGGGCCATATTCCATCATTGGCGCTAACGTTGAAATTGGTTCCGGTTGTCAGATCGGGCCACATGTCGTGATTAAAGGCCCGAGCCGCATTGGTAAAGGTAACCGCATATTCCAGTTTTCATCGATCGGTGAGGATCCGCAGGACCTCAAATACGATGGTGAACATTCGTCTCTGGAAATAGGCGATAACAACGTGATTCGTGAATACGTCACCATGAATCGAGGAACTGGAGGAGGAGGTGGTGTTACCCGGGTTGGTAGCAACAACCTGTTCATGGCCTACACACATATTGCCCATGACTGCATCGTCGCGGACCGCGTGATCATGGCTAACGGATCATCGCTGGCAGGGCATGTCACGGTTGGTGAACATGCCATTCTCGCCGGCTTCTGTTGCATTCATCAGTTTTGCACTGTTGGCGAGCATGCATTTGTTGGTCTTAATTCGGTCGCAAACAAGGATGTCACACCCTTCACGCTGGTGGTGGGTAACTATGCAACCGCGCGCGGTATCAACAAGGAAGGTTTGCGCAGGCGTGGTTTCAGCGATCAGGATATTAATGATTTGCACCGCGCATTCATCGAAGTGGTAAAAGGCAAAGGCGAGCGCAAGCTGGCTTTCGAAAAGGTCCAGCCGCTGGCAGAACGTTCAGGGGCAGTTGCACGTTTGCTGGAATTTATCACCTCGAGTGAGAGGGGTATTATCCGTTCATGATGTATTTTGCAAGAATGGCTGTCTGACCCTCTCCAACCATCACCTTATCTGGCAACCACTGCCGAATTTTTGCTAAAACCCCTCGCTCGGCCCTGTATGTTGAGCCGACTGCGCCGATAATTATCATATTCATTAAGGTCTGTCCGCAGGCCGTTGTACCCTGGAGTTCCCACGTAAGGCTCAACACTGGATTCGGCAAGACAATGAAGCATATCGCGGTTATCGGTGCAGGCATAACAGGTGTGACAACTTGCTATGCCCTGTTGCAGCGTGGTTACAAGGTTACACTGATCGAACGTAATCGTTATGCTGCGATGCAGACATCCTTTGCCAATGGTGGGCAGCTCTCTGCATCGAATGCCGAGGTTTGGAACACACCCTCAACACTGCTAAAAGGGCTGCGCTGGATGTTGCGTAAAGACGCGCCCTTGCTGATGAACCCGACACCCGGTTGGCACAAGTATTCCTGGATGGCAGAGTTCGCCGCTAACATTCCACGCTATCAAACGAATACTGTAGAGACTGTGAAGCTTGCGATTGCGGCTCGTGAGCACCTGTTTAGCTGGGCGGCGAATGAGGATATTCACTTTGATCACAAAGACAAAGGTATCTTGCATATTTACCCCAATGAAAAAGGTTATCGCCATGCTGAGCGTGTCAATCGCTTGCTGCAGCAAGGAGGGCTTGAGCGTAACCCTGTCACGCCTGAAGAAATTAAATCCATAGAGCCCACCTTGAATGGCGATTTTTTTGGTGGATTTTTTACTCCCTCTGACTCGACGGGTGATATTCATCTTTACTCGCGAGGTTTGGCGGCAGCTTGTAAACGCCTTGGTGCAGAATGTCTTTTCGACACAGAGGTGCGTTCGATATCAGTATCTGGACCAGTATCCGGGCCAAACAGCGGTGTGGAAATGGAGCTAGGTGCGCCGGGCTCACGTGAAAGTGACTGGCAATCATTCGATGCCATGGTGTTATGTGCAGGAGTGGCCAGCCGTCAGTTGGCTGCGATGCTTGATGAGCGTATCAATATTTATCCGGTTAAAGGTTACTCCGTTACTGTAAAACTGGATGATGAAGCCAGTCAGAGTGCGGCTCCCACAGTGAGTTTGCTTGATGACGATGCCAAGATCGTTACCAGTCGTCTCGGTGATCGGCGCTTCCGGATCGCCGGGACGGCGGAATTTAATGGTACCAACTATGACATTCGTGCTGATCGAATCCGGCCACTGGTTGAATGGTGTCGTAGCTATTTTCCAGATGTGTCAACAGCGCAGGTCATTCCATGGGCCGGGTTAAGGCCCATGATGCCCGGAATGCTGCCGCGTGTCGGGCGGTCGAAACGTCATACCTCGGTTTTTTACAACACTGGCCATGGCCATCTGGGCTGGACATTATCTGCAGCTACCGCGGAGATTGTCGCTGAATGTGTGTCCCTGGATACGGGCATCGTTAAGAGCTGTACGCCTGCGGTCGGCAGAACAGGATCTGCGGCTAATGCAGACCGGCATAACTCCCCCGTTGATGTTGAAAATGAAACTAAGAAGGCTGGTTGATAGCCAGGAGACGCAAACCATCAAGCGCATCCCCCTTTGCGGTGGCCAGTCGTGAACCCAGATGCTTTCGCAATTGGCTTTCATAGAAGGGTGCCAAGCCGCCTGTGACATAGACGGGTAGTTCGTTCGGGCACAGGGCAAGCAAACGCAAACAGTCTTGTGTGCCTAGAGACTGAAGTTGCATAGCCAACGGATCTTCGTTTGCGGCCGCCTGCAGCAGTAAATCAACCAAAGTGGCATAATCGGTCGAAACCGCATTGATTGTCCATTGCTGGATATCTGAGCGACTTTTACCAATTCGTTTTTCCAGACCAGCTATCAATTGCTTTCCAGGTTGCAGGGACCTCTGGCTGGCAGCGGTGATATTTGCGGCAGCTATTGTGGCAATCCTGTCCTGCCTCTGCTCGCCTACCGTCTGACCAGCGTCGATTGACCAGAGCCACGCATTGACCAGTGCGCGGCCTAGCCAAGCGCCAGAACTTTCATCGCCCACCGGAAAGCCCCAACCACCAGCCATGCCGTGTTGAGCATCAGCGTTGTGCCAGTGAATCACACTGCCCGTACCCAGTGACAAACAGATTCCGGGCTTGCCAGCTGTGACGCCATGCAAGTGAGCATAGCCATCAGTCACAATCCTGCACTGCAGCGACTGGGGCAGAAGGCTGATAAGTTGTTGCTTTCGCTGCACTTGCTCGGCACCGGCAAGCCCCAGCATGATGTTTTGCGGCATCCAATCCGGATCATTGCAGGCCTGCACACCCAGCGCGCTGATGGCCTCGCGTATCGCTGTGCAAGCAGCCTCAGTGCCCAGCGACAAACTGGCAGGTTTGCCGTGAGTTTGCGCGATGCGCCGGCCATTGGCGTCGAAAATCGCATAGCGCGATCCGCTGGCACCTCCATCACCCACCACTGTTAGCGCTTGCGCACCTGTATTTTGCGCGCCGTAATCATCGCCGTTGCGGTTCACTGTTAGCTCCTGTCTACCTATTGTGTCTTGGCTGGCATTGGCGCTAGTATGGACCACAGGATCGCAAAACGCATGTTGCGATTTGCAGCTGAGGAGGAAATCATGAAAGTAGCTACTAATAAAAACATAGCATCGGGTTTGTTGCTCGCCGGTGTAACCTGTGCGGGCTTTCTGGCCCCGTTGTACGCGGCTGATCTGTCCATTGAAAGCTGGCGAACAGATGACCAGGCAATCTGGGATGAAAAAATTCTGCCGGCCTTCAAGGCAGCATACCCGGATATCAATGTTTCATTCGCGCCTTCAAAACCAACTGAATATGATGCCAGTCTAAACGCCAAACTCGAAGGTGGTACCGCAGGGGATCTGATCACTTGTCGACCTTTTGACCGCGCACTGAAGCTTTATGAACAAGGGCATTTAGCTGATATCAAGGGCATGAGCGGATTGGAAAATTTTTCTGATGTCGCGAAAGCTGCATGGTCGACCGATAACGGTGACGCCACATTCTGTGTGCCAATGGCGGCAGTTATACACGGCTTCATGTACAACAAGGATGCCTTTGCTGAATTGGGTCTTGAAGTGCCAAAAACAGAAGAGGAATTTTATTCTGTACTGGACAAGATAAAGGAGGACGGCAGTTACATTCCTATGGCGATGGGTACTAAAGACCAGTGGGAAGCTGCCACCATGGGGTATTCCAATATCGGACCAGCCTACTGGAATGGAGAAGAGGGTCGACTTGGTTTGATAGACGGTTCTGCAAGTTTTTCTGACGAAGGCTTTCTCAAAGCCTTCGAACAAATGGCCAAGTGGAAGGATTATCTTGGTGATGGTTACCAGGCTCAAACCTACACAGATAGCCAGAATCTTTTTACTCTCGGTCGAGCGGCTATTTATCCAACCGGTTCTTGGGAGATCACCGGTTTCCAGCAAAATTCAGACTTTGAACTCGGTGCTTTTGCTCCGCCTAAAGCTTCCGCGGACAGTAAATGTTACATCAGTGATCATACGGACATCGGAATTGGCATGAACGCGAATGCCAAGGAAAATGACGCTGCAATGAAGTTTCTTGAATGGGCGGCATCGGCTGAGTTTGCTGATTTGCTAACCAATGCTTCGCCTGGCTTTTTCTCCTTATCAACGCATGAAATCAATGTAGAGAATCCGCTAGCCAAGGAATTTTTTGAAATGCGTGCAGAGTGTGATCCAACCATTCGCCTGACTTATCAGATCCTGTCGCGCGGTGAACCGGTGCTCAGCAATCACATGTGGGTTCTGAACGCCAATGTTATCAATGGCACTATGACACCGGCAGAAGCTGCTGCTGAGGCCCAGGAAAATATCGATACCTGGCACAAGAAGCCTTGATTGTTCGCCGCTTCGTTGTTTGTAAAGTCGTTTACATGAACCTGGCGCTGAAACAGTGCCAGGTTCAGTAATGCAAACAGCGGCGAACTGCGGCGAATTGCGGCGAACAGTGAAGTAATGCGAACAGTAAAAAAACAACCTCAGCCAAGGCGCTGGCATATTCTTGTTTTTATACTGCCGGCATTCCTCATATATACCGTTTTTGCGATTTATCCGATCGTCGAGTCGTTACGGCTTTCTTTATATCAGTCGATACCATCAGCTCAGGGTACAGGTACCACGGCCGAATTTGCAGGTCTTGCCAACTACATGCGCTTGTGGGGTGAGCCCTACTGGGCTGAGCAGTTCTGGAATGCATTGAAAAACAATTTTCTGTTGTTTGCCATGCATATGCTGATTCAGAATCCTATTGCATTAGCGCTGGCAGCACTGGTTAGCATACCAACCCTCAAGGGAGCGGCAACTTACCGCACGATATTTTTTCTACCCACGTTACTGTCGGTTGTTATTGTTGGTTTTATCTGGCAACTGATTTTATCGCCACTCTGGGGCATCACGCCCGACTTTATGAAGTGGTTAGGAATTCGTGAATGGTTTAAACCCTGGCTGGGATTGGAAAGCACAGCTCTGGTGACAGTCACGTTGATTTCTATCTGGCAGTATGTGGGCATTCCGTTAATGTTGTTTTATGCTGGACTACTCAATATTCCTGAAGAAACCATTGAAGCTGCTCGGATAGACGGTTTGAACGGTTGGTGGATCTTCTGGAAAGTAAAGTTGCCACTAATATTGCCAGCCTTGGGTGTTGTGGCGATACTGACGTACATTGGTAACTTTACAGCCAGCTTCGATATCATCTACACATTGCAAGGCGGATTGGCGGGTCCTGACTACAGTACAGATGTGATGGGTACTTTTCTTTTTCGAACTTTCTTCGGTTTTCAGTCGCAACTGGGTGACACCTACATGGGCGCGACGGTGGCATCGGTATTATTTTTTATAATCCTTGTTGGTGTTGCGATTTATCTTTTCGGTGTGCAGCGCCGCCTGCAGCGTTATGATTTCTAGAATCTCTTGGCCAGTCTGACAAGAAAACTCGAACGCGGACGCGCTGGGCTCAGCAGTCTTGGCATACATGCGATTCTGATTGCCTACAGCGTGCTAGCCTTGTTTCCGCTCTACCTCATTCTGTTGAACAGTTTCAAATCGCGGCGTGGAATTTTTGGCGACCCTGCTGGGTTGCCCAATGAATCTACCTTTTCCACCAAGGGCTATCAGTCAGTCATCACTAACAGTGACTTTCCGCTGTACTTTGGCAACAGCCTGGTGGTGACAGGAGTAGCGTTGTTTTTTATCTTGTTGTTCGGGGCAATGGCGGCACATGCATTGTCGGAATATGACTTTCCGGGCAGTACCTTTATCGGTTTATACCTTATTCTGGGCATCATGGTACCCATAAGGCTGGGTACCGTGGCTTTGCTAAAGCTGATAGTTGATCTGAATCTGGCGAATACCTTGACTGCACTGATTCTTGTCTACACGGCACAAGGATTACCTGTGGCCATTTTTATTTTTAGCGAATTTCTGAAAAACGTGTCTCATGAAATCAAGGATAGCGCACGAATCGACGGTCTTTCCGAGTATAGAATTTTCTTCGAAGTGGTTATACCGCTGGTTCGTCCCGTGATCGCAACGGTTGCGGTATTTTCCATGATACCCATCTGGAATGATCTCTGGTTCCCCTTGATTCTCTCACCCGGTGAATCCACCCGTACGGTGACTTTGGGGGTGCAAAAATTTGTTGGTCAATACACGGTGGACTGGGGAGCCGTACTGGCAGCACTGTCGGTTGCAGTTGTTCCCGTGTTGTTTATGTACATCATCTTCAGCAAACAGCTGATTAGAGGTATTACAGCAGGCGCGGTAAAGGGGTAAACCATGGCAACGCTTGAGATCATCAATGTCAGTAAGTCATTTGGGCGCACCGAGGTTATCCGCGATGTGAGTTTGCAGGTTGAGGATGGTGAACTGATTGTCTTTGTAGGCCCTAGTGGTTGTGGCAAATCCACTATGCTTCGCATGATCGCTGGTCTGGAACAAGTATCTGCAGGAGAAATCTGGATTGGTGGAAAGCAGGTTGATCATTTGCCACCAGCGAAGCGCGGAATCGCGATGGTGTTTCAGTCCTATGCGCTCTATCCCCACAAGAATGTCAGGGGGAACCTTGGATTCGCGCTCAAGCATGCAGGTGTCAGGCGGGAGGAAGTGGAGCAACGCGTCAACGAGGCTGCTGAAATTCTCGAGCTGGGTGATTTAATGGACCGTAAACCCCGTGAATTGTCAGGTGGACAGCGCCAGCGTGTTGCTATCGGCCGTGCCATCGTAAGAGAGCCGCAGATATTTTTGTTTGATGAACCCCTTTCGAACCTCGATGCTGCGCTACGGGTACACATGCGTGTAGAAATACTCAAATTGCACCAACGCCTTGATAACAACACCATGATTTATGTCACCCATGACCAGGTTGAAGCTATGACACTGGCTGATCGTATAGCCGTTTTTCGAAACGGCAGGGTGGAGCAGTCAGGTACACCCATGGAGCTTTACCGTAAGCCAGCCAATGATTTTGTTGCCGGATTTATTGGTTCTCCTTCGATGAATTTCCTTAACGCCGAATGGGATGCGCAAACAGAAAAATTATCAGCGGCAGGACAATTACTTGACGGTTCTGTGTTGCAACAGGCGGGAATCGTTCTGCCCGGCGAATCTGCCACCGGGCTAAAACTAGGAATTCGTCCGGAGCACCTGTCGTTGTCGCCTCAGGGGGAGTTCAGCGGGCGGGTTCAAGTATTTGAAAACCTTGGTGGTGAGTCGTTTGTCCATATTAATCCGGTAGATGATGAAGTGCTGGTGGCAAAGCTTGAGGGTGAACATAATTTTCGTCCCGGAGACAATTGTTGCCTGCAGGCGAATCCGGCATTTCTGCATTTGTTTGGTGCTGATGGACAACGCCTGTCCTGATCCGATTGGATCAGTTGGGCTGGCAATTTTCGGCTTGCGTGGTTGTTCGTTTTGTTGTTAAGGTTGCCGGTAATGTGCAAGGCAGTTACTGCATAAACAACAACCTGTATAAAACAACAACTTGTATAACAACTTATGTAAACAGCTTGTGTCTAATGAGTCTGGAGGAATCAGCAGGACATTCAACGTTTTACCAAGCCTACATTGTATTCTTACCTGGCCTATATTGTTTTACCAGGCTCACAGTGTTTAGCAGGCCCACAGTGTTTAGCAGGCCCACAGTGTTTTACCTAGCCCACAGTAAAAGGAGGCGAAAATGTCTGATTGCAGCGTACTGAATAAAAAAGCAAATAATAAAGCGGATACCAACGACGAACAAGTCAAGGACCGGCAACTGCCCGGTAGTATAAACACGGTTGCAAAATCATTGGTAACCACTGCACTGGCGGCGGCAATCAGTTTAGGCATTGGCACATCAGCCCATGCTGAAGTCTGCAGCAACGATACGCTCAAACGCATAATGGAGCGCGGCAAGGTAGTCGTTGGAGTCAAGGCAGACTATAAACCCTGGGGTTTCAAAAATTCTGATGGCGAAATTGTCGGCATGGAAGTCGATATGGCGCAAGATGTTGCTGATACTCTGGGAGTTGAATTGGAAACGGTTGCTGTGCAGTCCTCCAATCGCATGCAGTTTCTGGAGCAAGGCAAAATTGATCTGATGATCGCAACCATGTCTGATCGTGCAGACAGGCGTGAAATTGTAGGTATCGTACAACCAAATTACTATACCTCCGGCACTAATGTGATGGCACCCAAGGCGTTGGGAATTACATCATGGAAGGAGCTTGAAGGCCGGCCCGTATGCGGCAAGCAAGGTGCATTCTATAACCGGATTGTTGAAGAGCGTTGGGGGGCTGAAGTCACCGCATTCACCGGAAACGCTGAAGCCAAGCAAGCACTGCGCGACAAGAAATGTGTGGCATGGGTTTATGATGACTCCTCAATTATGTCAGATCTGTCTTCGGGCAACTGGGATGAATTTGAAATGCCGCTGAATTCAGAAGATGATAACCCATGGGCACTCGCTGTACCGCTTGCCGAGAAAGAATGCGTGCTTGGAAACATGATGTCCGGTTTACAGTACAACTGGTTGCAGTCCGGCGCACTGATTGAACTCGAAGCCAAGTGGGGCATTCAGCCGACTCAGTTTCTCATCGATCAGAAAGAAAAACTTAAAGACTGGATGGCTGAATAGCCGACTGTTTTCGTTTTAAGGCTGTTCTGAAGATCTGCGATTCCGGTGGCCCTTTGGTCATCTAAAGGTGGCCCATTAAAAAATCGGGTCACCAAAATCCGGGCTACCAGAATATGCAATAGCTGAATTTATGATAGAGCTGAATCTACGATAGCTGAATCTACGATAGATAAGTACCGTCTATGTGAAAACAGTCCGGCAAGTTTTCTTTCGGGCTGTTGAGCATTTTGGCTTTCCTGAGCCCTGGTCTTTAAGGCTTCGGGCAAACCCGGGTTTGAACTCCCGCACCAGTTAATCTGCACTATGCTGGCGAGTATCCAAAACTGGTTTCTGCAACTCGCTGAAACCCATCCCAAGTGGAATTTCATTTTTTTCTACGACCCGGTGCAATGGCAACGGCTGGTCTCCGGGCTGTGGATGACCATCAAACTATCACTGGTCTGCCTGCTGCTTAGTGTCATCATTGGCATTGTCGGTGCCTGGCTTCAAGGTGCTAGAAACCCGGTTTTGCGTTTGTTTGTACAAGGTTATATACAATTTTTTCGCAATACACCGCCACTGGTGCAACTGCTGTTTTTTTATTTTGCGCTCGGTCAATTCACTCCCACCTATTCGCCTGATGGTTGGTTGGAAGTTCCCATAATAAGCAACGTGGGCTGGGCCATTATTTCGCTGTCTTTTTTTGCAGGCGCGTTCAACGTTGAGATATTTCGTTCAGGCATAGAGGCGGTGCCTGAATCAACGCGTGAAGCATCTGAGGCCTTGGGGTTTTCGCGGTTACAGACTTATATCTACACGGTGTTTCCCCTGGCTTTCAGGGTGAGTCTGCCAGCGTTAAACAACAATCTGGTCAATCTTGTTAAAACCACCACGCAGGCAATGGCCATAGCTGTGCCGGAACTGCTCTATGAAATGGTGAGTATCTATAACGATTATTCGACCGCACAAAATGCATCCATGCTGGTACTCTTCCTGTCCTACATCGTTCTGGTGGGGATTCTGGTGTTGGGTATGAATCGCTGGGAGCGGACATTAAAGATTCCGGGGGTCGGGGAGTGAAGCACTGGTTTTCACAACGGTCGCACCGTTCGATCCCGGGGCTTGACCCGCATGCCAATGGCAAAACAGATCTTGCGGTAATGTTGCCCTACAACCGCGACGTACATCTACCCAGTCGTCTCGCCTTCAGTGAATGGCTTACCGGTTATTCCGCTTTTTTTGTCGTGCTGGTAACGTTGTTGTGTTCGCTGTGGCCGATGCTGGCATTGGCTGCGGACTTCGGATTTATGGATGCAATGCGAGCTTTCTGGCGTTGGGTGCCATTGCTGGTCACTGAAGGCTTTGTGCTTAACGTGCTCATTAGTGTATTCACCATGTTGTTCGGTACTGTGTTCGGAGTATTGCTCGGGCTTGCGCAAATATCGGTGCTTGCACCTGTACGTTGGCTGGCTAAATTTTTAACTCAGCTGTTCCGTAATTCTCCCTGGCTGGTATTGCTTTTTATTGTGATGCTGGCTTTCCCCTTCGAGATAGAAATCGGTGGCAGGATTATCTCGATTCCAGACTGGATGAAAGCCGTGTTTGGATTGTCGCTGCCGATCATGGCCAATATTTCAGAAATTGTACGAGGTGCTGTAGCGTCGGTACCCAGTGGCCAGTGGGAGGCTTCAGAGTCTTTGGCGTTCAGCCGCACGCAGACGCTGTGGCAAATCATCTTGCCGCAGTGCTTCAAACGCATGATTCCCCCGTGGATGAACTGGTATGCCATTTTAACCATGGCAACGCCATTGGTATCGTTGCTTGGGGTCGAGGAAATCATTACATTATCTCGACAGGCAATGGAATCTGAAGATAATCATCCTGAACTTCTGGTGCCGTTTTTTGGCTTTGCGCTACTGATATTTTTTGTTTATTGCTATCCGATTGCACGCATCACTTTGGCGCTGGAGAAAAAGTTTGCTGTCAAATTATGATCGAAGTAAAGCTGCTGTATGTTGCTGTGAAACCTATGGTGCAGCGGCTGTTACAGGAGCAGGTCGATGAATGAATCTCCGGTAACGGTTGGCGGGCATGGACCTGTCTGGACTCCGGATCAGCCACTGGTTTCGATTCACGATGTGCATAAATCTTTTGGCAAGCTTGAGGTTCTCAAGGGTGTGTCTCTGGATGTTATGCAGGGCGAGGTGATTTGCATTATTGGCCCATCTGGCTCCGGAAAATCAACGCTGATTCGTTGCGTCAACGCGCTTAATGATATTCAGAAGGGCTCGATAAGGGTGGAAGGTATTGAAGTCAATGATCCCGGTCTCGACAAACTGGCGCTGCGTAAGAAAGTCGGGATGGTGTTTCAGCAATACAATTTGTTCCCGCATAAAACGGCTTTACAGAACATCATGATGGCGCCGATCAAAGTACTAAAACTCGATAAGGCTGAAGCGCGCCAACGCGCTGTCACCTTGTTGGACAAAGTCAGGCTGGAAGGCAAAGAGGATAGCTATCCTGGCGAATTATCCGGAGGGCAACAGCAACGTGTCGCCATCGCTCGTTCACTGGCGATGAATCCCAAAGTAATGCTGTTTGATGAAGTAACGGCAGCACTGGACCCGGAAACTGTCAAAGAAGTACTCGTTACGATTAAAGACCTGGCCGCAGAAGGTATGACCTGTATTCTGGTTACCCATGAAATGGGTTTTGCACGCGAGGTAGCTGATCATATCTACTTTACAGACCGGGGCGTAATAGTCGAGCATGGTCCACCTGCCACTTTTTTCGACAAAGCAAGCGACCCCAGAACAAGGGAATTTCTGGGTCAGATTCTTTAAAAAATATTTTCAGGTACCACCTTTATCTGCGGTTGACAGCCGGTTGCTATACTCATGCAGCGTCCGGTTTGCCGGGCGTTAAAGTAACTCGATCATGCGTTGTTGACGAACACTCTCATCCGCTGCGAGACATATTTCCAAAGACGATACAGCATCGCGCCAGTGCCTTGCCAGATCGATGTTTTGTGTTATTGCTTGATAGAGGTAATGCTGCTCTGAGTCGCATAAGGCTTGATGATCAGGTTCGTCTTGCATCGACAGCAACGTATCGTCCTTAGTGAAATAGCCATCATTGTCTGTGCTTGCGTGGTGCAGGCGAATAGTTGATGTTTTGGTGTGCGAATCAATGTCATCGGATTTTGCTGTTTCGTCCAGCACAATGGATACGCAGCCATTAGGCGAAATTATATCTTTTACGAAGAATGCTGTTTCTGACATCATCGGGCCCCAGCCTGCTTCGTACCATCCTAGCGAGCCATCATCGAACCAGACCTGAAAATGCCCGTAGTTGTACATATCACTGGCTATATCATTGGACAGGCGCAATCCCATTCCACTGACGCGTGTTGGCTTCGCATCTGTAATCTGGCACATAACATCTACATAGTGAACGCCGCAATCAACAATAGGCGGTGTCGTTTGCATAAGTTGTTTGTGAGTGGCCCAGGTTGGGCCTACAGATTGCTGATTCAGATTTAGTCGAAAAACAAAAGGAGAGCCAAGTTTACGTGCTTCACTAATCAAGCGAATCCAGGAAGGGTGATGTCGCAAAATGTAACCGATGACAAGTTTTCGCCCGGTCTCTTCGGCAGTTGCAACGACTCGTTTAGCATCTGCAACTGTTGTGGCGATCGGTTTTTCCAGAAATACGTCTGCGCCCTGGCGCATGGCAGCGATAGCGTATTCTGCATGAGTATCTGAATAGGTATTAATCGATACAACATCTGGCTCATAGCGCGCGAGACTTTCATAAAAGTTAATGTCTTGCGGATACTGCTCTAGCTCAGTAGGCAGGGTAGGTGGTGAACGATTAACCAATCCGCAAATGTCGAAACCCGGGAGGTGATGGTAGGCCAAAGCATGGCTTCGACCCATATTGCCGAGGCCGGCCACGAGAACACGAAGCTTGCCAGTGGAAGAATTTTCAGATCGCATATCAGTCGATTCCAGCGTGCTTGTTTGTTTGTGAATTATTGAGTTGTGTAATCAGTATCCACTGTGAATTATTTGTGTTTACCCGTTCACAAAGGCCGTTGCGTTAAGCGGAAACAATGTCTTTTTTGTGTTTCAATTCTCGTTGAAGTACAGATTGGTTCTGTTCGTTTTTGAGACCTGATCGTCAAAATTGGTTTCCATTGCTTTAATCACTTTAAAAGGCCCCTTATTTCCTCGAATGTTCAGTCAAACTCTCTGCCCCCGCGTGGCATTTTCCCACTTATCTTTCAAAGCCTGTTTTATGCGACTCTCTTGCTGCTTGCGTATTCTTGTTTTGACTCCCTGCTTATTCGTTTTGGCTGGTATCGGTAACGGTATTGCGCAGGAAACAATCGTCAGGAGTGCCGAGGCAACTTATAATGATGACGGTTCAATTTCTCTTGCCATTACGCTGGACAATGGTAATCCCCTGTCACTTGAATTACTGGTAAATCCGCGAGCACAGGGAAATATTGAGAGCGCCAACAATTGTATCAGCACAGGTAGCACCTACGTTGAAGCGTTTGATAACTATCAGAACAGTTGCCAGCTGCCCGCCACTGATTGTGATCCTTATGAAGGCCGGTGGTATTGTTCGCACGTTGCCATGACGGAGCGACCGGTATTGGAGCCGCAAACACTGGCCAACACGGCAAGCGTCACGGTAATCAGTGTTAATAATTTGCCGGTCACTGCCGGTAATGTTGTTTCAGAACAGGTTGAAGTCGTTGCCGAACTTACTGCGGCTGAAGATTCAGCTGATGAGCCCGCACAGCAAGAAGAGCTGGAGCCATCACCACCTTCAGTTGTAGTGACGTTGCCGAATCCTGTGGACGTACCGTCCGAGGAAAGCAGTAACAATACTCCAGACAATTCAGCAAATACCAACCCAACAATAGGTAGAATTTCGAGTGGTGATTTGCTAGTGCTGCATTATGACAATGCGCCTGACCCTGATGATGGTCATGCCCTGGTCGCAGGCCGGGTTCTCAGGGATTACTACGGGCTCAACTCGGTATTGGCTGTGAATGGCACGCATGGTTATCAGTTGCGCAATGCTTTCAACACCAACTCGGAAAGCCTGTTCGCAGCAGCATGGCCGTCGGGGCTCAATGCGTTTCGTGATCGTGATGGTAGTATTGCAACCAGTGCAGCGTTATGGTCGGAAACGATATCTCAGGGATATCAAGTCTTTGTTGCAGAAGGCGGGCCGTCTGATTTTACCGCTGATGTACTGCGAGCAATGCCGAGTTCGCAACGTAGTAGCGTCACTGTTGTTCAGCATTCCATGGGTTTCAACCAGGATAATACCAGTCGTGAAAACCTGCAGTTTGTTATAGACCAGGCAAACTACTTTCTCATCGACAACGGTAACCTGAGTAACAATGCGACTGCCGATCTGCATCAGCCATCCCAGCTGTTCATTGATCTGGCACTTTCATCGCAGTGGGGAGATCTTTGGCAAGCCGCGTTTGATTATCTTGACCCTGTGAACTCCAAACTGGACTTCTCCGATACTGTAGAACTTCTTTGGTTGCTGGATATTCCGTTGTCACAGATCGCCGATCCGGCTGATTTTGCCAATATGTTTTTCCGCTAGCTTGGTTGTTCGGGCGGTATTAAATCACGCGTTTGTTACGCGCCAGATAATATCGCCCACATCATCCGCAACCAGCAGGCAATTGTCCGGGCCCAATGTCACCCCGACGGGGCGTCCAAAAGACGTCTTTTCGTCGTCAGATAGAAAACCGCTGAGGATATCTCGCGGTGGGCCGCTGGGCTGGCCATTGGCAAAGGGTACAAAAATGACGCGGTAGCCACTCAGTGTGCTGCGGTTCCAGGAACCATGCTGGCCAATGACCATACCGTCCTCGTCGAAGCCGTTTAACGTACCGCCTGGCATCCAGCACAAACCCAATGATGCTGTGTGTCCGCCAAGGGCGTAGTCCGGCTTGATCGCTTTTGCGACAAGATTGCTGTCCTGCTGCACACGATCATCGATCGTCTGCCCCCAGTAGCAGTAGGGCCAGCCGTAAAAGCCGCCATCTTCCACTGAAGTGAGGTAATCAGGCGGCACTTCGTCGCCAAGACCGTCGCGCTCGTTGACCACTGTCCACAATTGTCTGGTCTGAGGTTCCCAGGCCATACCCACGGCGTTGCGTAAACCCTCGGCATAGACCCTTGAACTACCATCCAGCAGGTTCAGTTCATAAATGGCTGCACGGCCTTCCTCCTTGTCCATGCCTTTATCCCCGATATTGCTCAGGGAGCCAACTCCGGCATAAAGTCGGGTACCTTCAGCATTGGCCAGCAGGCTACGCGTCCAGTGCCCCTGCGTTTTAAACTCTACCAGGCGTTTGCCGGCACCGTTGATGCGGGTAGTGCCTTCTTCATAAGGGAAGGCGACTACGCCATCAGTGTTGCCAACGTAAAACGTGTCATTGACCAGCTCCATACCAAAGGGTCTGTTTTGTTTCTCAAGAAATACCTCCTGGAACTCGGCGACGCCATCACCGTCGTTGTCGCGAAATATTGAAATTCTGTTTGCCGACACACCAACCGCGCGAGCGCGTTTCATGGTGCTGTAGATCGCGTAGTCGAAAGCGGTTTTTATGCTGCCCCTCTCCTGACAGGCTTCAGCCACCAGTACATCGTTATTAGGCAAGACATAAATCCACCGGGGATGGCGTAAGTCGGTTGCGAATGCATTGACTTTCAGCCCGTCTGCAGTGTTGGGTAGATGCCCCGGTTCCCAGCCCTTGGCGGTGGGCATTTTCAGTGTCATGATGCCCTGGGGTTTGGCTTCGGGGATATCCGGAGAGTTTCCTAATGCAGGTGTATCGGCGGTTGAGCCAAAACGCCGCGCGAGAATTGCTGTGGCACCGACCATTGCGACTGCCCTGGAGTAAAGGCTGGTTATCCCCATGTACTGTATCCCGTTGATTACCATTCCCGGTGATTGCCGGGTGCTATTATTTTGCTACCGGAATGGATTCTACCAGATGGATTGCCGCCAAATGAACTAGTGGGGATTTACCTGCTTGTGCTCCTCAAGTACTTCCGTAAGTAGACTCGCCAGCCTTTGTGAAGCGCCGACACGCTGTTGCGGTAACGCCGGCTGATTTGTTGCTGCAGCTGCCAGCGGAGTTTCGGGCGGTACTGATTGAACCGCTGTATCGTCAAACATCTGCTTCTGTATGTCAGACAGTTCCTCCAGCATTCTGGAGCGGTAGGGTTGATCCTCCAAAAGCCGGATTGTTTCATCCGCTAGTGCTTGCGCTGTAGCTTCGTCCTGTATCAGTTCCTGTACCACACTTTTTCCAGCCTGGATATTAACCAGGGTAACAAAGGGTGAGATGACCAGGCGTCGCATAATCATGTAGTTCAGCCAGTGCATGACATACAGGGTGACCATGGGTGTGCCAATAACAGCGGCTTCCAGGGTTGCAGTGCCTGATCCTACCAGCAGTGCATCACAAGCTCGCATAGTGATATGTGACTGCTTTTCTACTACTTTGATATTAATTGTGCGTTGAGCGTCGGCAATGATGGGCTCAAGCTGGCCGCGTGAGATCGTATCGGCTAGTGGCAGAATAAAGTGACATCTTCGGGCTTGCTGCGCCTGAATCAATAACGCAGCTTCCAGCATCACTGGCAGGTTATAGCGAATCTCTGATTGCCGGCTACCCGGAATGAGACCTATCCATTTATCTTCCATGTTGTGCTGTTCACATTCATCCGTATTGGCTGCATCTTTTGTGGGGCCAATGAGTTTTAGTTGCTTGCGGGCTGCGTTTTTGTCGGCTGGCACTTTGATCTGGTCCAGCAGGGGATTGCCCACATAGGTTGCAGGGATTCCTGCTTTTTTAAAAATCTCCTGTTCGAAGGGAAAAATAAGTGCCATATGGGAAACACAGCTGGCAATCTTTTTTATCCTTCCCGGCCGTGATGCCCAGATCTTAGGGCTGATGTAGAAAAGTACAGGGATATTGAGTTGGCGGGCTACATCTGCAAGCTTAAGATTGAAGCTGGCATAATCAATCAGCACAAGAATATCCGGTTGGCGTTCGGCAAGGCAGTTCTGCAGTCGTTGTAAACGCTGCTTGAGTCGGCGATAGTTGAGCAGTACTTCGACATAGCCCATAACCGCCAGGTCACTGAAATCGACAATCAGTTCGGTACCAGCCGCCGCCAGCTTCTCACCGCCCATGCCAAAGCACTGGTAGTTCACTTGCAGTTGGTCCAGTGCATTTAGCAGGCTGGCGCCGTGCATATCCCCGGACGCTTCACCGGCGGAAATCATAATCTGGTGCATCAGCGCGTTATCTTTGACTCGTTATTGCCCACATTGTGAGAGTTACGCAGCCAACGTTGCAAGTAGTTTTGCAGACTGGATGTTGCTTGAATGGAGGGGCTCGCTTGTCAAAGCCGGTGACAGTGGCTGGATCAAGCTTTGGTAAGTTGCTTGTTACCCGTGCATAGCAGATATGCAAGCTGCTGCAGGCCTGTAACCGACGGGCTCAAGCCTGCAGCGTTGAAGCTAGGCTTTTTGCAAACGTTTTCGTGCGATGTTCAGGTAGCCAAACAGGGCTAACAGGAGTGGCCAGCCAGCACTACCGCCGCCACCACTTTCACCTGCTTGTGCGGCACCAAGTTCCAGATTCGCCGGGTCGGTGTCGCCACTGGCAACACTATCATTGGTGCTTATCGATGTTGGTGCCTGGTTGGCAACCGTCGCTACAGTGGGTACCGTTGTGCCGGTAGTCACTGGGTTGGAGGTTACGGGTACTGCCACCGGGGCGGGCGAGGGTAGCTCGGCAACGCCATCGCTATCTTGATCAGGTAGTGCAGCATCGACGTCGGTCTCTGCTACTACCGGTTCGGTACTGGATTGTTCTGCAATGCTCGTTTCAGTAGAAGTCACCAGGGGCAGGCTTCCATTGTTGCTCAGATCAAAATCATGGGTTTTGCTGCTCAGATGTGCTTGCAAGTCATTTTCATCCACAGCACCGGCTGCCATCGTGATAGCCAAAGAGGATTCTGCGCCATCAGCCAGGGTGTCAAGCAAACAGCTTGTCTGCATTTCACCGCTACTGCAGTTCCAGCCGCTGCCACTAAACGATTGCATGCCGTTGACCATAGCTGTTGGTATTGCCAATGAAATCGTATTAGCACCATTGTCACCGATATTGTTTACCGTGAAGCTGATATCCGTGCTATTTCCATTGCTACTTGTGGAGTAGCTTAGTAGCAGGTCCGTGCCGTACATTTGATTGACACTTGCGAGGTCGATGGGACTCAGTGCTTCTCGCTGTCCGATACTGACACCATCAGGTACCGTAATGGTTGCCTGCCCATTGCGGCTGAAGAAGGCATCACCATAATGCATGATTGATCCATAGTCGTATTCACCGAGATCTTCAGCACCAGCGTCAATAACATCGAAGTTAAATTCCTTACCTTCCACGATATTGTTCATCTGGACTGTGATGAAACTGTCGCGATCAGAGCGGGTGTGTTCATGAAAGAAGCCAATTGCGTGGCCGATCTCGTGTATCACGCTGCCAGCTGTGCAGGTTTCGCCTACCCAAACTGCCTGCTCACCCCCAATTTTTCCTACCCATGATGCACAACCACTGGAAGGTTCAAAAAGAATATAGTCTGGCTGTGACTCTTGCAGTGCACCCGTACGTTCGGTAAAACGCAAAGTACTGAACTGGTTCCAATGGGCGACTGCCTCGCGAGCTTTATCCAGCCCCGATTGTGGCAAGTCCGGCGAAAGCTCGTAGTAGACAATGCCATCAATCCAGCGGTCAATCTTACTGGTTCGTCCAATACCGCGGCTCAGAATTGGCTGGTCACCATCGTTTAAAACCTTGCCCAGAACGATGTCGCCCTGGACTACGGCGTAACCTGACCGGATCTCATACCGTGTCTCGCCGTCCGGGCCTGTAGCAACAATGGCGGGTGCTTGTGTGCCATCGTTGAGGAATGTCTGCTCAGTTTCGAGGAGACGAAATTCTTCCGCCAACTGACTGGCAACAGAGGGGGAGACGCAGGCTGCGGCTATTGCCGCACACAGAACCTGTTTTCGAAGCGTTATAATTATCATTCTTAGTGCCCGGTAGAAATTTGTGAATCCGTTCTGGCAGCATTGTGCATGTCTGATTTACTAACGGCGGATTGGCTGGGCTACTTGAATTGAAGCTGTGAACCGGTATGGTTCCTGTATCATTACAGCGATTCGGCACAATAATTTACTAAGAAATTCTCTACGGGTTCACAATGAAACTTTCAGCGACCTTGATTGACGGTACTACTCGCTTGCGCGCTTTGCTGGATCACCCCATGGAATCGGGTAAGCGGCATGATTCCGAGGGTAATGTCATTACCGCAAACTACATTCGCAAAGTTGACGTGAAGCTGGGTGAGCGGCAACTGTTCAGCTCGGAGTGGGGTAGTAACTTGTCGAAAAACCCGTATTTTTCTATTGAATTTGAGGGTGCGCAGGCTGAGGACGAATTAACCATCGAATGGCTGGACAACGAAGGTGGAAGCCGCACTTTCAATGTAATCGTGGAAGCGGCGAGCTAGCCGGCTACACTAATATAGAGAGAGGGCTGTACTGCGTTGCCTCATATTAAGCTGGAACACACCGCCAACGTTCGATTGCCGCGTGAAATCCGTAGCTTGTTTGCTGAAATACATCAACTGATACACACCGTTGCCGCCGTAGATATTGCAAACTGCAAAAGCCGCTTGTATCAGCTGGACAATTTCTGGGTGGGCGATGGTGCTGTTACGGGCTCAGACAAGTCTGCCAGTAGCGGACTGGCGCCGGCGTTTGTTCATCTTGAAGTGCGTTTTGTTGAAGGACGTGCAATGAGTGTAAAAAATTCTTTGGCTGAAAAGCTAAAAGAGTTACTGCTTAAGCATCTTGCTGGAGAACTGGGCAAGTTTGAACTACAAGTGACAGTCGAAGTCTCTGACATACTTCTCAACGAATATGCGAAATACCCGGCTGGTTCATTAACCCGTCAACAGGTCTGCTGATAGATTGGCTGGTCTCTTTGTTTTTTTTACGTTCTGGCTACGAGTTTGGGGAGAGCTGCCCGGGCCATCAAGGATTAGCTTTGCCACTGTTCATAGAATCCCAACCTTGTTGATAATATTGCAGTAAGGGCAGGGAGCCAATGGTGTTTATCTCTGCATCTATCCTTGCAAAGTCTGCAGGCAATTCGAATGCGTTTGCAAGACTGCCACTATTAATAAATTTGCCTTCATACACGTCATGCTGCAACCCCTGCAGACTATGCTGTGCTGCCATAAAGAACCCCCAAGGCCCGAAAGAAGGGATGTAGGCATGAGCCGGTTCAACGTTATTGAAAACTTCCGCAATGGTAGCGCCAATAGACCAGTAGGCTTGTGGTGCAAACCAAGGCGAGGTGGCTTGTGTCATCATGACTCCTCCACTGGCCAAGCGCCTTGCGATGCGGTGGTAGAAGGCTACGGTGTAGAGTCTTGCTGTATCTTCAGAAGACGGGTCTGGTAAATCAATGATGATCATGTCGAATAAATCACCAGCGCTTTCAAGCCAGTTCCAGGCATCGGCATGAATCACATTGACGCGTGGGTCCTGCAGTGAATCTGCAGATTGTTTTTTTAGAACCGGTAAGCGTTTAACCAGTGACGTAATGGCCGGGTCTATATCAACCAGAGTGATTTTCTGCAAGGAGTCGTATTGCAACAACTCACGTACGGCCAGGCCATCACCACCGCCAATGACCAAGGCTGATTGACGCTGGCGTGCAAAAGCTGCTGGCGTATGGGCTATAACTTCGTGATAACGGTGTTCATCGATACTGGAAAACTGCAGGCTGCCATTTAGGTATAAACGTGTATCGTCACCCCATTGCGTTATGACAATTTTCTGATAGGTCGATTGCTCACTGTGGATAACGGTATCCTGATAGAGGCCTTGTTCAAGTAGCCGTTGCAAGGGATTGGTAAAAAACAGAACCATTGCCAGAACCCCGATACTACACAATGACACTAAGGCCAGTACGGGCTTCCATTGCCCCAGCTGTTGACGAAAATGCCAGCCGATAACCAATGCTACGGCAAGGTTTAACAGCCCGGTTCCAGCAGCTGCCACCAGATGACCGAACCAGGGTAGCAGTACAAAAGGAAACAGCAGGGACGCGATTAGCGCACCAAGATAATCGAATGTAAGGACTTCACTAATGCCTTTTTGCAAACCTTCTGTTGTTTCGATTATTCTTGTCAGAATCGGGATTTCAAGACCTACGAGCGTACTGATGGCAGCGATCACCAACAGCATGACCGGGTAGTAGGCTTCACTCCATACATAGGCTGAAAACAAAACCAGCGCGGAAATTCCCCCGATGAAACCGATACTGAGTTCCACCAGAACAAACACGGCAATCAGCGAGTGATTTATAAAGCGGGCGAACCATGCGCCCACGCCCATAAAGAACAGAAAGAGCCCGATGGTGACTGAATAGTGGACAACGCTGGAACCCAGCAGATAAGTGGACAGACTGCTGATCAGTAACTCATACAGCAGGCTACAGGCAGCTATGATGAAAACGGACGCCAGTAACAGACGTAGTTGTGCTGGATTCAGCTGAAGTTGGGTATTAGCTGGGGGCTGCGCTAAAGGTTTGCGCAGCTTGTCAGTTGACACAGCGTGTTAGTCGACAAGTACGCTCGCAATAATGATGCACACACCAAGAATCATAGCGCCCGCAAGAATGGCGAGTGCCCGGTTCTCCTTGTGCGCGACATCTTCTGCAAGATCTCCGGGTGTTAACCAGTCAACGACCTTGAAACCGATAACCGCCATAATTATACCGATTATCGAATATACAATAGTTTCGATAATCTCAATTCCCATCTCGCCCATTGATAAACTACCCGCTGTCTGATGCATGTTGTGTGGCCGTAACGTAACTGTGTAAGGCCGTGACTGAATGTTCTGTGTAACTTAACCCTTATTGCTACTTGCCCAGGCGCGCACCACCGCCCCTGACTGATCGCCCCTGGCTTGAGCGTAATGCCTTTGCCTGCTCCCCGGGGACGCTGTGTGCACCCTGGCCGGTCAATGTGTACCAGACCGGTAAGCCGAGCAAGGCAATCATTAGCGCACCTACCAAAACCCAGTGTAAAGATCTCACGCGTATTCCCTGAACAGATTTATAAGAGTTCCCGTACCCACTTTATCGATTATCTTTGCCTTTTTTGTCTGTTCTATTTTTGCCTGGTTTCTTTCGAGCTTTGCTTTTTGAACCGGATTTCTTTCGTTTTTTGTTGCTGGCTGTTTCCGCAAGCTTGCCGCCTAATGAGGCTCCACTAACAGCTACTGCCCGTGAACGTATCATACATAGTATGGTTGCAACGACACCGGCAAACAATGCAAAAAAGAAGGGTTGCTGCGAAACAGGATTGGTTGTAACACTAAGCTGAACGGAAAACGGGAAATCTGTGTTGGTTTGACCCATCAGTCCGAGTAGCTTGTAACTACCCGGTTCTTCGATACGAAGATCACGATTGACGCTATAGACGGCCTCCCGCCAGTGTCCTTCATCGTACCCGGTTTCATGCCAGAATTCCGCAAAGTAACCACCTGCGAAGTTACTCTCACTGTCTTCCAGCTCCAGCTCGAACTCCATCCAGCGGTTTGTTGGCAGGCCTCCTTGCAGCCTATTGTTAAAGCGCAGAACAGCAGGCGTATCTTCGATGCGAAGCTCACCAAGATCAACCGCTGGTGCATCTGCTGTGGCAAATTGGGAGGTGGCAGTCAGTAGTTGTTCCGAGTTAGCTGTAGCTTTGATAATGTATCCACTCATGAAACTCAACAGGCCTGCTGCTAACAAAAGCCAGCCGCTCAGCCGCCAGCGCTTGACACTCGACAGCAGTTCCCTGGAGCCCAAGGCCTCCAGAATAGTTTTATTGTTAAGAGGAATACTACGAAAAAATTCTACTTCAGACACATTGCCATCATTATTATCCAGGCTCGCTTCTGTGCTGTAGCTGTAACGACCACCTTGGCTGTCTCGTTTATCTTCACCGTCTGGTGATTTAAGAAACTCCCAGGTTTTGCGTTTTTCTCCCGGCTCTGGCTGATAAGAAAATTCTCCTGCGGCAAAAGTCAGAAGCCAGCTTCCATATTCTATTTGTCTATTATTTTCTTTTGGTATACCGGGTTTTTTTGGCAGGTATTTAGTTGACCAGTAACGTTGGTTGCCATAGTCGCTCAACCAGGCCAGCTCGCGTTTTTCGTTTAACATCCACCAGAGTGTCATGCGACTGCTGCTTTTTTCCCAGTTTTTGTCTTCACTATCCCACTCACGAATAGTGCCTGAGTATTTTTGTATGCCGATAGCCTGCCACTTCTGCCCGCGAAAATTGAAGTAGCTACCGATAGAAAATTTTGCCTGCGTATCAATTCTGCCATGCCAGCGGGAGAGCCCGTCTGCGTTTGGCAGTTCCGCATTGTTACCGCAATAATGACAGATCACGGTTTTTGTATTGGGGGATTGTTTGCTGACACTACCACCACAGTTAGCGCAAGTGATTGCAACCCCGTTTGCACCGCTAATCAAATCAAGCGGTTGTTCTGTTTTTTCAAGTGATGTCAGAACTGATGCAAACAGGTCTCGCATTTCGGGGTGGCGCTGCGACAGATAGGGAATAGCCTGCCGTACTTCCGGGCCACGTCCATCCTTTATATGCAGCTGAATGGCAGCCGGTAGTTTGTCCGGATGCAGTTCGCTGAGAGAATCGACCAGTAACAAAATACTTCCTCAGAGTTCTCTGTGTTCCTAGCGCTGCCAGCTAATGGCTGACGCATCAACTGCTTGCGACAGGCTCGCCTCAACCTCGCTTCCCCAAACCTCTATATTGATCTCGCGACCATCTGCTACCGCATCGAAGTAGTGCAGTTTGAAACCCGGCTGCAGTGTCACTGGCAATCGCCCTTGCACACCGCTGACAAGCGCTTCACCACTTTCGGTAATGAACCAGTTCATATCACCGGCTGCAAACATTTGCCCGGCGCCTAAACCCTGCAAGTCCTGTGGCGTTGCATTTAGGGGTAGGGATTGGTGAAAAAAATAATTGCCATCATCTTCTTCCAGCCAACGGTCCTCACCATTTTCAAATTCCAACCACCACTCGTCCCAGTGGCCTCCACCGTATTCGAGGCGAACGCGACCAGCCACGGTAAACAAGTCGCCGGCTATTTGGCCGTGTCTTTCCACGCCAAGCAAAGCGGGTGCGGCAATTTCTGTGGGAAATTTTCCACCATCGAGCCAGCTGCTATTGTCGAAATAGAGCAAATTGGCGCAGTGGGCACAGCTGATACTGCGCACGATCGGGCTGATGTTTTCGATTGGGCCACCACAGGCGGGGCAATTCAGGTTAGTGCTCATCGGGTGTCAGTGGATATCCGTTGCTCACACCGGCTTCGGATATAAAAATGCTAGCCTGCAAAAATTCACAAGTAGAAGGCCGCGCATGCTGAAAAAAGCAGTAATCTTTGTTGAAACGCGAAAGAAGTTTATCAACAGAAGAATACCATGCGTGTGTATCATCAGCTATCTATGTAATTATATGTCACTATTTTGCTGTTTGGGTCCAAAGTGCAAATCCCGAATACTGGAAATTTCAAATCAGGTGAACGACTACGCCGCTGGCGCTGGAACGGTTATGCCTGTCAGGGGAATCTTGAAAATCCTCAACCGTTGTTGGCGGCTATGCTGGCAGGAGTGGAACAAAGCGGTGCCACGGCAAGAAGCCGTACGGTGGAGACGTTCCTGCCCCATGGTGTTACGCTGGTGCTGGTACTATCAGAATCTCATTTTGTCGTCTCTACCTGGCCTGAATTCGGTTTTGTCAGTATCGATATCGCTATTTGCAGTGACGCTGTCAGCATTGATCGATTGACACAGCCTTTACTCAACTTGCTCTCAGCCGGCACGGTCGATAGCGATTTACAAACAACGCTGATGACTGGTCCGTCATGACAGGCAATAGCCATCCATAGTAACCAACACTTTCTGATCAATCGGCAATGACTCAAAACAGCTCATCAACTTCTGCTTCCGAAGCGCACTCTTTGTGGCGTAAACCCTGGCTGGTGATTCTTGCCGGTTGCCTGATTTCTATGGTGGGGTTTGGCATTCGTTCGTCTTTCGGCATTTATCTCGAACCTATGACAACGGCGCAAGGCTGGTCGCGTGAAACGTTTGGCTTTGCAATGGCCCTGCAAAATCTTTTTTGGGGTATTGGCTTGCCATTTGCCGGTGCGCTTGCCGACAAATACGGGCCTACGCGTGTTATTGGTGTTGGTGCTGTGATCTATGCGCTAGGTGTCTGGGGTATGTCTGTGTCGGATAGTGCGCTGGCGTTGAGTATGACTGGTGGAGTATTGGCCGGGCTAGGTGTTGCGTTTTCTGCATTCACTATTGCCATGGCGGCCATGGTGCGTGTTGTCGGGCCTGAAAAACGCTCACTTATTCTGGGGCTGGGCACCGCAGCGGGTTCATTGGGGCAGGTAATTTTTTCCCCGTTAACACACGGGTTCATCAATAGTTTTGGCTGGTCCCAGGCATTGATTATTTTCGCGGTCACCACGCTGGTAATGATTCCTCTTGCCATGATGCTGCCATCGGATCCGGCAAAATCAACAGAAGCCGCAAGCAGCCAAAGCATGAGGCAGGCGCTGGCTGAGGCACTACGTCATCGCGGCTATGTGTTGCTCACGGTTGGATTTTTTGTCTGCGGTTTTCACGTGGCGTTTATCACAGTGCATTTCCCGGCTTACATCAAAGATCTAGGGCTGGACCCGAAAGTGGGCGCCTACAGTCTTGCCCTGATCGGCTTGTTCAATATTATCGGCTCGTTTGGGGCAGGCTATTTCGGCCAACGCAACAGCAAGAAAATCGGTCTTGCCACCATCTATTTTCTTCGCGCGATAGTGATCACGTTGTTGCTGATAGCCCCGAAAACCGAATTGGTTATTTATATCTTTGCAGGCACCATGGGAATTTTATGGCTGTCCACAGTGCCGTTAACCACCGGTATTGTGGCGCAGGTGTTTGGTGTGCGTTATATGGCGACACTATTCGGTATTGTCTTCCTGAGCCACCAGCTAGGCAGTTTTATCGGTGTTTGGTGGGGTGGGCGGCTGTATGACCAGAGTGGCTCTTACGACAAGATGTGGATAGCCGGTGTCGTGTTGGGTTTGCTGGCAGCGCTGCTGCATGTGCTGATAGATGAAAAACCGCTATCGCGTTTGCAAGGCAGCACTGCCTGATTACACCCTGTATTGATTGCAGGGCTGCAAGCCTAGTTAACCGGTGTTGCCCGCCCGGTGCGTGCACCATTGGCTGAAACAGCTCTCACGGCTGCAGCACTTGACGGTCTGTTCGCGGGGTTGTAGTCAACCCAGCTGTTGCCATCAGCACTGTGTTGGACCGTCAGGCCCGGGTACTGTGTGTTGATTTCCAATGCGCCGTCAACCAGCTTGGCGCCAGCGGTTGGCACACGATACAACACACCGGCAGCATCGAGCTTGCTTAGTTCTTTTTGGCCAAGCACATTGGCAAAACGATTCCAGTCAGCCGCCAGCGCCGACCTGTCTACAAGGTTGGTATTAGCTGAATAGGTGGTGCCCTGGTTATAGTCCAGCTCCCAGGACGCCCGGTGCCATGCGCGTTCTGCCAAGGCCAGAAGACGCGGGAAAATCATAAAGTCAAAGTGCTCGGATGTTCTCACTGTCTCACCCCACAGTTGACCTTGCATACCGCGAAAGCCTGTTGATGCTATGGTGCCGGTGGCCTGAAATGGATTGCCGTCACGCGTCAGTGAGGTTTCAGCATTTTGCGGGAGGTTCTCAGGTGCAAAGGTAAAGACCTTTTGCGTGTCGGTAAAACGGGTGGCCCAGTAGTAGCCACGCTCTTTGGGGTCGATCTCCTGCGGGAAATCAAAGTACAGATAATCAGGCACTGCCACGACCGTTTCAAAACCGCGTTGCGGCCAGTCGTAGGCGTTGTTAGCACCCTGGTCCCAGACAATTTCCCAGAAACCCACACCTGAACTTGAGGTGGCTAGTTCGCTGGCATCCAGATTTCTCAAGATGTCCTGATAGGCATACATGGAAGGAATGCCCGCATCATCGACGATTTGCGATACGCGCTTTACAAAGTAGTTGCTCAGATCACCCAGATTATTGAGCGAGCCGTCGTTCGCGATCAGCGCCTGACACGCAGGAGACTGCTCCCAGGGAAAGTGATACTGGCTTTGATCAATGTCACCTTGCCAGGGTATTGTCGAGCCTTCAGACAGATCCTGAAAGCCACCACCGAGAAGCACGTTGTTCGCTTCATCTCCACCCATGTGCCATACACCCAACGGCACACCTGCTTGCTCGTACATTGCTCTGACGTCAGCCACAACGGTGCTGATAAAGTTGTAAGTGCCGTCCACGCAGGGGTTGATGATGCCGTCGGTGTAGTGCTGCACCGTCTGGTAGTTTGATGTATCAGCCGGGTCGTCGATACGAATGTCAGTGCTGTCAGGTTGTCCAAGATTGGCCGCACGTGCTCGCATCGCAACAACAGCCGCACGTGCGTGTGCCGGCATATCGATTTCGGGAATGACGGTGACATAACGATCATCGGCATAGGTCAGCAGTTCGATAAATTCACCGCGAGTAAAAAAACCACTGCCCGAATTATTGCTGAATGGCCCGGAGCCAAGTTGCGGCAGGAGCCCGGCTGCTTCTGTCGGGTTACCGTTGGCATCAACCTGGAACTGACGCGTGCCACCCACGGTTGCCAGTTCAGGCAGGCTGGGAATTTCCAGGCGCCAGCCTTCATCGTCAGTCAGGTGCATATGCAGCACATTCATTTTGTAAGCTGCCATCTGATCGATCAGCCTGCGTACGCTACCCACCGGGTGAAAGTTTCGTGCAACATCAAGATGCATACCGCGATAGTCGAAACGTGGTGAGTCCGTGACCGACAGTTGCGGCACAGTGCCAACACCGGGTGTGATGAGTGAGAGCAGGGACTGGCCACCATAGAAAGCTGATTGGGCATCACTGGCCGCAATGCTGATACCGTTAGCAGTGACATCCAGCCGGTAAGTGTCGGGTTGCAAGCTGCTATCCAATGCGATTGCGACGGTATTGCCGCCGCCACCAACCAACAGGTTGGCTCTGGTATTCAGTGCTGCCGCACTGCCAGCCGGTAATACACCAGCTGGAAAATTCAATCCGGCACCGATATCAAACGTACCACCGGTCACAGTAGTCGATGCCGGTGTGGGAACAATGGCTGACGAAACATCAATGGGGCTGGTCTCGGCAAATTTATCGAAGCGGTTGGTGGAATTGGCAATCGGCACGGGTTCGCC
>CALLOA010000070.1 GCA_938005265.1 uncultured Granulosicoccaceae bacterium | reverse complement strand
GATAACAATGACTTGCACATCAGGGTCGAGTTTGCGTGTTTCATTGATCAACTCGAACCCGTTCATACCATCCATGCGGATATCGGTGACCAGAACATCAACCGGACTGGACCTCAGGTACTCAACAGCTTCTTCACCGCTGAGCGCTGAGGCAACATCATAGCCTTCACCGGCGAGCAGGGTTTCGAGGATATTGACGATGGTTGGCTCATCATCAACGACCAGCAGCTTGCAGGCGCAACCGTCTGCGCGGGTACATGCCAACTGCGGGCGCGCCGAATCACGCTCTGGCTCCGCGTTGTATTCCAGATTATCTGATTGAGATAGAGCCACTCAATAACACCATCCACACCGAGTTCAAATGTCGGGGCCGCTTTTTACGACCTCATCTGTGGTAACGGCACAGAAACGGTAAACGCCAGAAGATGTTGCAGTATTTGGGGGGTGTTTGTGAGATACGCCTCATTGTAATCAATGAGGCGTTTAAGCAGATGCCAGCCTGCAGTTTAGATCACAGCATGCCTACCCATAGCGTTATCGATGGCAGCGACGATCTCATCAATATCATCCTTCGTGCTTATTAAAGCAGGGCTCAGGCACAGAGTATTGTTCAGCCCGTGCAGGCTGCGATTAGTGCGGCCTATGATGACTCCCTGCTCCATGCAGTCCGCTGCGATTTGCGCCAGCATTGATTCGGGTGCCGGTTCCTTGGTCTGCCGGTCCATCACCAGTTCTGCGCCACAGAAAAGCCCTTTGCCGCGAACATCACCAATCACCTTGTATTTGTTCTGCAAACCTCGCAAACCTTCCATAAGGTGATCACTCATCGCGTTGGTGTTGTCGATCAGATTTTCATCTTCAACGATACGCATGTTTTCCAGCGCAGCCGCCGGGCCGGAGGTGCAACCTCCAAAGGTACTGATGTCGCGAAAATAATCCATCGGGTCATCAGAATTGGTTTTGAACATATCAAAAACCGCTTCGGTAGTCACGGTGCAGGCAATTGCTGCATAACCACTGGCAACACCTTTGGCCATAGTGACGATATCCGGCTTGATTCCATAGTGCTGGTAGCCGAACCACGCACCGGTACGCCCGACGCCACAGACTACTTCGTCAATGTGCAATAGCACATCATACTTTTTGCATATCTCCTGCACTGTTTCCCAATACCCTTCCGGAGGTGTAATAACACCACCGCCAGCGGTGACCGGTTCCAACACGATAGCACCGACAGTATCAGCACCTTCAGCCAGAATAACGCGCTCGATTTCTTTCGCAGCCTTAACGCCATAATCAGACGCATCATCAAACTGGCAGCGGTACTCGCAGCAGTGCGGCACTTCAACAAAACCCGGGGTGAACGGCCCATATTCAGCTTTGCGCTCAATCTGGCCGCCCGAACTTAGCGCTGTAATTGTGGTGCCGTGGTAGTCTCGGTCACGGAAAAGAATTTTGTGTTTTTTGCCACCGTACCGCTTGTGCGCAATCTGGCGCACAATCTTGTAGCCTTTTTCGTTCGCTTCGGAACCGGAATTCGAGTAATACACGCGGCTCAGGCCAGGCATTTTCTCAATCAGTTTTTTGGCAAATTTTGCCCCCGGTATACTTCCGGCAGAGCCCGCAAAGTAGTTCAGCTCAATCAGTTGATCACGCACCACATTGGCAATGGACTCGCGACCGTAACCGACATTCACGGTCCACACGCCTCCGGAGACTGCATCCAGATGCTCCTTGCCAGCCTGATTCCAGACTCGCATACCCTCACCCTTGACGATCATCAGAGGATCCTTATCCTCATAGGGTTTATGTTGTGTCAGGTGATGCCAGACGTGATTGCGATCGGCTTCAATGAGATTGGCTAGATCCTGATCAACGGCTTTGTTCATGATGTGCTCCTGTAGGCGTAAGCCCGGCCCGCAGCGTTAACAGAACCACCCGGACCAAACTCACGCTATTGTCATGGGCGTACTATGCACCTGTAAGCACCAACGTCAATAGCGCCAGCATCACAGCTCCGGTAATACCAATACTAGGTGGTGGGCTTTATAGCGCTAAAGCGCCCGATAAATCGCATGTTTGTGGTGTAATCGGCATAATAGCACCGCAAAGATCGAGGCCACTATCAGAACCACAGTGCCGTGGCCCACCCATATTATGCCAACTGATCCAGGGGAAATACCTATGCCGACAGCCTCAGATTTCACCATAGCTGTGTTTGCAGGGGACGGAATCGGTCATGAAATCACCGAACCTGCCCTGAAATTGCTGGATCAGGCCTGCAACAAAGCCAATAGCACAGCCGGCACCGGGGTCGCTCCTCTGTCACTGCAGTACGTAGCACTGGAGGCTGGTGCTGAAACCTACCAGAAAACCGGTACAGCATTACCGGATGAGGCAGTTGCAGCAGCCCGTGAGGCTGACGCCATTCTGCTGGCCTGCATGGGCGATCCAGCCATACGCTACCCGGACGGCACAGAGATCGTCGCACAAATCGAGTTGCGCTTTCGGCTCGGCCTTTACGCCGGCTTACGTCCGGTGCGTACAATTCCCGGCGTGCCCGTGCCGCTTGCCGACCCGAGAATGGATAAAGTCGATTTCGTGCTGGTGCGCGAATCGATTGAGGGGCTGTTTGCTCCTTCTCATCCGGGCACAGTCAGTGAAGCACAAGCTACAGAGACCTTGTGCATAACGCGGGAAGTATCGGAAAAACTGTTCCATTCGGTGTTCGAACTGGCTAGCAATCGTCATGCATCCGGCAACCGCCGCAATCCCCAGAGCTCTGGTCGTGTAACTTGCATCGACAAGGCTAACGTGTTTCCCGCGTTCGCCTTTTTTCGTGAGCTGTTTTACGACACCGCGCAACGCTACGAAGGCCTGCGGGCCGATCATGCTTATGTTGATGCAATGGCTATGCATCTTGTTAACCGGCCCTGGGACTTCGATGTACTGGTGACAGAAAATATGTTCGGCGATATTCTCTCGGATCTGGGTGCTGCCATAATGGGCGGCATGGGTTACGCACCATCAGCCGATATCGGCAATGGCCATGCGGTATTCCAACCCTGTCATGGTACCGCCCCCGATATTGCAGGTCAGGGTATTGCCAACCCGACGGCCATGATTCTATCTGCTGCGATGATGCTCGAGTGGCTTGGCCAACAACACGAAAATAGTGTTGCAACTACAGCCGGCCAGCTTCTGGTTGATGCCGTTGATGCCGCCTTTGCACCCGGTGATTTGCGCACCTGTGAACTCGGTGGAGATGCAGGGGTAGCATCGGTAACTGCAGCAGTAGAGAAAGCGCTGGCAGCTGCTTGAGTATCCTTGCGTGAATACCATCAAACACATAGCGGTCATCGGCAGCGGCTACTTCAGTCAGTTCCACTACGCCGCATGGCAACGCATCGAAGGCATCAAGATCACGGGTATGCACACGCTCGACGACACAAGCGGTGATGCTATTTGCCAGCGTTTTGGCGTACCTGAACGTTTTGGCACATTACAACAGCTGATCGATTCCAAACCGGATCTGGTAGATGTCATTGTGCCACCGGATGCTCAGCATGAGCTGCTATGCCAGCTGGCCGACAACCATATCACCACGATCTGCCAGAAGCCGTTTTGTCGCGACCTGCAGCAAGCGCAAATGACGGTAGACTATTTTGCAAAACGCGAAACGCTATTGATTATTCACGAAAATTTCCGCCATCAACCCTGGTACCGTGTCCTGAGGCGATGCATGGATGAACACTGGCCAGGCGAGCTATACCAGATTACTTTCCGCTTACGTCCGGGCGATGGCCAGGGTGCTGATGCTTATCTGGCACGCCAGCCCTACTTTCGCGAACAGCCGGAATTTCTGGTGCGTGAAACAGCTGTTCATTTGATTGATGTGTTTCGTTTCCTGAGTGGTGAGATACACAGCGTGTTTGCAGATCTGGTCAAACTCAACCCGGCAATCCGTGGTGAAGATGCCGGTATTATCATGATTCGTTTTGACAACGGTGCACGTGGCTTGATTGACAGCAACCGCCTTAGCGACCATGCAAGTGATGACGCGCGCTTGACAATGGGCGAAATGAGCATAGAAGGTGAAAACGGTGAGCTGACTCTGGACGGACTGGGCCGAGTTTCTTTCAGAAAACATGGGGAACGTGCTGCCAAGCAAATACACTTTGAATGGAACGATAATGACTTCGGCGGTGACTGCGTTTTTCTAACGCAGAAACACATTATCGAAAGTCTCAATGCAAACCGGGAGCCCGAAAATACCGCGAAAGACTATCTGGTAAATCGTTATTGGGAAAGGCAGATTTATGAATCGTCGGCAAGCGGCCGATGGATGCCGGGTGAACAACTCGCAAGTGGATAGCGAGGTGCTGTAAGTAAGAAAGACTACCTAACTGCCTTCGAGAAGTTCCAGACCCAGTTTCTCACGACGATGGTTCAATGCCTTGATGGCTTCCGTCACGCATTCATTGTGTTTAAACGGTTTGCGCAGGAATCCGTTAGCACCCTGGCTGGCGGCTTTTTGTGGAATGTCCGGAGCTGCGTGACTGGTCATTACAACGACGCCAACCGAACTGTCATTGCGACGAACATTGGCCATTAGTTCCAGGCCGTCCGAATCTTTCATAACCAGATCGGTGAACAGGACATCAATTGAACTATTGGCACTAATAGCGAGCGCTTCTTCAGGCGTGTTGACAGTCTGCACTTTAGCGCCTGCCTTTTTGAGCATATTTGAAACAGCGTTCGCGATCGCCTCATCATCATCGACTACAAGAAAATTCAGCGAGGTCTCACCCCCGCCCAGGGCATCTTGTAGTTCGCCGGAAGTTAGTTTTTTCTTCTGCACTTTTGAAACTTTGATCATTTAGGACAGGCGTTTTTGCCAACTGCCGAACATTATTTTTTTTAACTCAAACAACGGCTTGCCAAAAGATTAGGCTGGAGCTGCGAGCAGTCTAAAGCCAAGCTCACGCAATGTCTGTAACTCACCGCAAACTGTTCACGCTAAATAACAAAAGTGTTAAACAACCGCTTTTTTCGTAGCTGCACGTGCGCCAGCGAGGCCACTATTTAGACTAGTGGGAACTGGAATAACCTATTGTTTTAGTCGGACTTTCTTCTCAGTTATTTAACATGGGGGCAGGCAACAAGGCAAAAAAGCACCGTGATTTCACAGATTAAGCAGATCTCAACCAAATACCGCGAAATAGTGCACTTAATGTGTACAACTGTCACAAGCATGCACTTATATAGCCGTTAAGCACTTAAACCGGCACGTTAGAAGACTGGTAAGGAGGTTATTCGGCAGGGATGCCACCACTTGCACCACGGCTCTGGCAAGGGGCTGACCGCTACATATAACAACTCAGCTTGAAGTCACTGGGATGGGTTGCGGTTTTGCCGCCGGAGCCGTGCATTCGCTTTACTACTAATTCGCTCCGCGTCCAGTCAACCATCCAGCGTGGCAATCAAATCAGCTGCGCTGGCGCAGCTCGAGCCAATGCGTACCGGGCTCAAAGTGTTTTCTCAGATGTTTTCTCAGACGTTTCACAAAGCGCGGCTTCAGAACTCGCAACATCGACTGCCAGGCTGGCAAAATCAAACAGTGACCTGTCAGCCAATTGTGATGGTCGAACATCGCAGATCGCCGAGAATATGGATTCGGTTCTTCCCGGGTTATCACGTTCCCACTGCCGCAACATCGCTTTAATTGTTGCCCGTTGCAGATTCGGTTGCGAGCCGCAAAGGTCGCAGGGAATGATCGGGAATTGCTTACGCTCGGCATAGTCTTCAATCAGGGTTTCCGGCACATAAGCTAGCGGGCGGATGATCACATTACGCCCGTCATCACTCTTTAATTTAGGTGGCATGGACTGCAGCTTGCCACCATGAAACAGATTCAGAAACAACGTTTCAACCATGTCATCACGATGATGTCCCAACGCTATTTTATTAAAGCCGTGCTCCTCAGCGAAGCCATACAAAGTGCCACGACGTAACCTTGAACACAAGCCGCAGGTGGTTGCGCCTTCAGGGATGACACGCTTGACTACGGAGTACGTATCACGCTCTATGATGCGATACTCTACACCCAGTTTTTCCAGGTAAGCCGGCAACACATGTTCCGGGAAGCCGGGTTGTTTCTGATCAAGGTTTACAGCGCAAATAGAAAATTTGACAGGGGCCACAACCTGCAAGTGCCGCAGAAGCTCAAGCATTGTGTAGGAATCCTTTCCGCCCGAGAGGCACACCATAATGCGGTCCCCGTCTTCGATCATGTTGTAATCAACCACGGCCTTACCGCACAGGCGGCGCAAGCGTTTCTCGATTTTACGCAGCACCCGTGGTGGTTGCGCATCTTGCCGTTTGGGCAACTCCTCGGGCGCGTTTTTCTGACTGAGTTTTCGTTCCACGCCCACCAACTCTGTGGTTTCCACAGCTTCAGTAGTTACCGGAGTCAATGGCGCGCCGCCACGATAAAAAATTACGGGTTCAGACATCAGCCCATAATACCACTTGCGGTGGCTTTACCACGGTATCTCGCTACCGTCGTATGCCCAAAAACGCCCACTCCTGGTGGCATCCAGCGTGGCAACAACCTGCAATAGGTACTCTGCGGTGACATCAGCCTCAAACAGCTTGGCCGGTGGCACATTCTTCTGGAATGGTTCGGACAACGCGGTAGCCGTTGTACCGGGGTGCAATGCGGCGACACAAACATTACGATGACTACGACCCCATTCCACCGCCAGTGTCCGAATCGCCATGTTGAGCGCCGCCTTGGATATACGGTAGCTGTACCAGCCGCCCAGATGGTTATCACTGATACTGCCTACACGCGCTGAAATACTCGCGAACACAGCGGGCTCGGGCGACTTGAGCAGTGGCCCGAGTGCTTGAGCCAGCAGAAGCGTCGGCAGACAGTTAGTGTGCATGGCTACAGCAAGGTTTGATGCCTTGAAGGAGCGCAAGGACTTCTCTGGCTGCAACTGTGAATCATGCAGGAGCCCGACCGTATTGATAACCAGGCCAATGGCGTTGGGTTTTGAAGATGGTGTTGGTAGGCGCGACAGTTTCGCAGCAAGGTCGCTGGCGAAAGCGTTAACCGATTCGGTATCCCTTGCATCCAGCTGCATCCAGACAAGTCGCTGCTCGCAAGCCTCGTTATCCGATGACAGTGCTGTTGGGGGCGTTTGATGCCAAGTGGCAACCACGAGGCTGAAGTTGTCAGACTCCAGCAAACGGTTTACCAGCGCAGCACCTATACCTCCCGTACCACCGATCACTACAGCCAGCATGTCAATAACCCCGGATTGTACCGGCAGACATGCTGTTCAAGCACACTACAGGGCTAGGAAGCGTAGGCTTTCGGCACAAGACGGACAAGATACATTGGGAGGCGAATTTCTGTATCGAGTCCTGTAACAAGTGAAGCTATAGTGAGTTATAGGCCTTGGTGAATCCACGTAGTGAAATTGTTGCGCTAACCGGGCCTTGCTGTGCAGCCACAACAGTCAGCCGAGCATTAGCACCCTTCTTGAAACGTGTCACCGCCTCTTCGGTCAAGGGCTCACGAACCAGACAACCCTGCTCGGTGCAGATTTGAAAGGGTGCACGCTGCTCCTGCTCGGAATCGATTTGTACCGTGATGCCTGAAGTCAGTACGACACCGAGCGGTGTAATGATGTCTGTCACTGCAACGACTTTCTGGCCCTGAACATCCTGCGGGTCAGGTAGCACGCGCAGCACCATCTCAAGGATGGGCGTGCCTTTATTGTCATTGCCAATCTGCGCCATCACACAAGGGCTACCGGACTTTTCACAGGCAACATCCCAGTCCCCATGTTTGGTTCGCACTAAATCGGCAAGATTGGGTGGTGCGCCAACATTACCGCCAGCGGCAGCTGCGTTGTTGGCTGGCTGGCTCGGGGCTGGCCCCAAATCCAGCGTTTCCTTTTCAGGTTCCGCTGGCGTTCCTTCACCACCACCAAGAGACAAACCCTGGGCACGAGCCTGCCCCATGAAAACCCCGGCACTGAACACCAGAAATAGCAGAAACATCAGGGTTGTCAGTATTGTCCTTCTCACCGGCAGCTCTGGCAATTGCTGGGCATTAGGCAGGCTGGATGAGGACTCAATCTCACTGGATTGGGTTCCGACAGGTGCATCTCTCATCATTGTGGGCGGTCTTATAAAAAACAGGTAGCTTTGTATAGAATAACTATAGCTGCTGTGGTGGATTTTTGACGACATTAGCTAAATTTATTTTTAGATTTTCTCAAAACCGGCTCCGCTGTCGACATGCCTACTGTCAGACAACCTGTCAGGCAACCAGTCAGGCAACCAGACAGGGCGCACCAATGTAGTATCTTCATCTATCCGGCTCCTGCAAATCTCGCGTCATCGTTACCCCAAGGGGACCGCGGCTCACTGTCAGATTCAGGTCAGACGAGCCACGGCGCACCAGCAACGTAACACTTTCACCACGCACCCCCTCACGGGTAGCATCCTGCAATTCCTGCATGGTAAACAAACGCTGCCCGGCATAGGAAATCAATACATCACGTACCTCAATACCTGCTGCTTGAGCCGCTGAACCGTCTATGATGCTACTTATTACGACCCGGTTAGGTGTGCCATTGGAAAACAGATAGCGGTCATAGGCATCATCACCCAGTTCCGAGCGCAAGTCCGGCGCACTGTTTTGAAGCTCATCAAGGCGTTCATCGAATTCGTCCGAATTCAGCCACCCCCCCCGTGCCGCTTCATCACGCAACTCCAGCTCAGCTAACTGGTTCCTGTCAATGCGTTGAATAAGGTCGCCTGCACGTACTTCATCGACACCGGCTTCCTGCAATGATGCGATACGTTGTTGCGAAGTTCGGTTACGTCCGCCAAACCCACGACCAAACGAAGCGCCTGCTGCGGATTCACCAAATGCTGCCTGATGAGCCTGTTGCGCAGCTTCAGAGCCACTGTCCGCAAAACCTTCAGCAGGGTTGTCATCGGCAGGCTGCGTCGTGTCGAGCTGTTGCCGCAAATCTTCCAGATTTTCCGAGTTTGCCGCCAATGCCTCTTCGAGCTGATTGACCTGGCGCTGTAACTCCAACCGAGATGCCTGCTCCTGACGCAATTCGTCAGTCAGGCTCTGCAACGACTGTTGGCTCTGCTCGGCAGTTTCAGGCGCACTATCAGTAAGCGGTTCTGCTGATAGCGATGTCGCTATGCTGGACGGAACCGCAGGCGTTACAACATTGGCCTGCCGGTTGACGCCAAAAAGTGCGGCAGCACTCGCGACCAGGGCTGCGACGGCGGCAACAAGGGCTACGATAGCGATGACAGAATGTTGTTCGGTGTTTGACATTAAGGACCTGGGCACGAATCTGTGGTTACTGTTTATACTGCCATGAGTAGCAGAACGATTATATTGTTCTGTCACTTTTGAAATAATGTAGATATTACCCTTTTATTCCCAAACACTTGTACGTGCTTTGCACCTCCAGCAGTTCAGACCACAGGAAAAATATGCACGATCGCAGTACCCGTTCTCCCGCCATCTATGCACATCGCGGCAGCAGCATCATGGCACCTGAAAACACTCTGCCTGCTTATGAATGGTCACTGGAGCATGGCAGTGCGGTGCTGGAGACTGATGTGCGCCTGAGTCGTGATGGTTGTCTGTTCATGTTTCACGACGAGAATCTTGAACGCACAACCGATGGTTCCGGTCTCGTTGCGGATACTACTGCGTCCAGATTGAAGCAGCTCAATGCCGCAGCAAAATTTCACAGACCAGGTGACCCCGTGGCACGCCCCTGGTGCGTCTCTTTACTGACCCTGGAAGAGTTATTTGCCAGCTACCCGACAGTGCCGATCACGATTGACATCAAGGATAATTCTTCAACGGCCGCAGATGAGGTGATTCGCCTGATTAAACGGTTCGAACGCTATGAGTTGACAGTGGTAGGAAGTTTTTTCAGTGAAGTGATACTGTACCTGCGCAAAAAGGCACCCGAAATCAAAACTGCTGCATTAATCCATGAGGTTGCGCAATTGTATTTTGGCAGATTTGCGAAAATTGGAAAATTGGCCAAACTGGAGAAAATGGCGAAACCGGCTGGATTAACCAGCGTTAAAAAGGAAGGCGACCCCACAGGGTCGTTCCAGGCTTTGCAAATTCCCATGAGTTGGTACGGCATTCGCCTGGCAACGCATCAATTTGTTCGATACGGGCAGCAATTGGGCTACGATATGGTGTACTGGACAGTTAATGATGAAGCAACATTAAAACGCCTGCAGCAACTTGGTGTGGATGGCGTGGTCACCGACCGGCCAGACATTGCCCAGCGGATTTTTAACGCCAGCTAATCTTTGACGCACGCCATTCAGAGCGAGGTAAATCGGTGCGGGATAAATCGGTGCGAGGTAAATCGGCACAAGACAAATCAGAAGTTGGCAGCCTGCCGTTCGCCGCTCATCGAGGCATCAACCCCCGGTACAGGCTGATCAACATCCAGCGCGACGCTGAACAGTGTGAGTAATAAATGTTCGCGCTGTGTAACCTCAAAATCCGATACGATTACTTCACTGCAGTGTTCAATAAAGGCCTGGCGCACTGAAACCGGCTGTGCTTGCAAAGCCTCGAATGCTGTTTTCATCTGACTGACGATACCTTGCTCGTGCTGGCTTCTCAAAGGAATAAACTCCGAGGTGTAGGACAACATGACTCGGCGGTAGTCTTCAAGATTACGTTCATCGCGATTACCGGAGGCTTCAAGCAACAGAGATAACAACAAGCCGATTTCGGAACCGATAGTATCAAGTCTCGGAATCTTTTTTCCTTGCGTTTTTTTACTAGCAGTATCGATTTGCGAAGCAGGAATGGAGTTGATGTCACCACTTTTTAGTTTGTCATGCTCTGCATCGTTAGCAGCAATATCTCCGGAACTCACAACCTTACTTAATACAGGATGCTCTGCATCAAGCCAGCGACGAAGCAGAGTCAGGCAAGCGTAGTTGACCACCGTGGTTTCATGCTCTATCTCGAGCAGTTTTTCAAGGTTCTTCAGTAGATGCCGTCGATTCTGCGGTTGCACATCACCACGTAACTTGCTGCTGGCATGTTGCAGCACTCTTAAAGGATCGCGACGAAAATCTGCCCCCAGTGTTTTGTCCAGCATGGCAACCTTATCAGCGAAAGGTTGTTGGTAGGCGAAAGCGATCGAGTTCAGGTATTGCATTCGCTCTCTGTTATCTTGTGACGCAAACAGCGCAAAAATGGCGGCGAGACTTGTTGCAGCATCTGGCACCATCAAGGCCATACGATCCCCCACAATGCCAAAGCCGTTTTCGCAAACCGCTTCAGAGCCCGCACCCTGTGGCAATACGTCAGGGTTGCCATCCATTGCTCCCATCATCATGGTGCCTGCAAGCATTTGCACGCCCGGATGCGAGATAACCGCATCAGCAGTTGACCTGCCAGTGTGTACCCCGGTATTCGCAGCTATCGTTTGTTCAGAACCTTCAGAACCGCCTTGATTACTGCGATCTGTTCTTTTGCGGTTACGGTCCTTCACAGCAAAATGCGGGTCAATCGCTTTGATTCGATCATCAATGCGTGGATGTGAGGCAAGTTTTCTGGCGAACCAATTACGCTTGTCGCGAGTATAAAAACACAGGTGCGCCAGTTCCTGACGGTAGCGACATTCCAGATGTTCAGGATCCTGGTGATCGCGTATCCGCCCAAGTGCTGCGGCCATAGCTTCCGGATTGCGGGTGAATTGCACAGCCATGGCGTCCGCAAGAAATTCGCGCCTTCTTGAAAATGCCGAGCGTATCAATGTGCCTGTAAATACACAAATGCCACCCACGACACGAAAGATGCTGCCGACAAAGTTCTCTCCAAGAGTGTCGCCCACTTCGGTGAGCGCCATAAATCCACCCAGCACCATTAGCAGGCGCATATTAATCGCCAGATCACCTTTTACAATATGCCCCATTTCATGGCCGACAACGGCCTGCAGCTCTTCCCTTTGCAGATCGTTTATGGCGCCATGAGTGACCACCAGCGCAATATCATCTCCACCTCCGACAACGAAGGCGTTGATAGGATGCTCGTAGGGCATCACCCAAACGGAGGGTTCCGGGATACTTGCCGCGATGGCCATCTCGGCATTGACAGCCAGCAACTGTTTTTCCTGTGCCGAACGCGTCTCCAGCTCAACACGCACAGCGCCGAAACGCTGAGCCAGGCGTGAACCACCCCCACGCACGTCAAGCCAACGAAAAAAACAACCGAATCCAATCGCCAACCAGAAAAAACCTGCAACCAGCAAACCAATCGGTGTCAGTGTGAGAAATTCACGCTCAAGACTGACGATGTTATTGATGACGCTCACTGACCACGCAACCAGAAAGGTCAGTCCGGTGACAGCCAGAAAAAACATCAACAGCAATACGAACGAGCTGTTTTGAACTTTGCTCTGTTGTCCGAAAAAGTCCATCAGTTCAATTTGCCTATTGCCCGATCTGCCATACGAGTAAATCCGGGCCTGACTTTAATTGCTCTATCAAAGGAAGGCACATGCAATTTGATGTGCCAATATCGCTGATTTATAAAAATCCGTGAAAGTTGGATCAGGCAAACGAAACACGCATGGTTTCACGTGCTTCTTCTTCCTGTAGTTCAAACAGGTCACCTTCGGAAAAATTGAAAGAACCGGCAATCAGGTTGGCAGGAAACTGTTCGCGGTATGTGTTGTAACGCATAACGGAATCACTGTAAGCCTGGCGCGAGAAAGCAACGCGATTGTCTGTGCTGGTCAGTTCAGCATGCAGATCCTGCATATTCTGGTCAGCTTTCAGATCCGGATAGGCTTCCATGACTACATTGAAACGACCCATGGCATTCATCAGCCCTTTCTCGGCACCAGCCAGTGCATTCACAAGACCAGCACTTTCCGGTTGAGCGGCGGCAGCTTTTGCACATTCGCTGGCGTTGTTTCTGGCAACTGTCACTTTCGTCAAGGTTTCATGCTCGTGTTTCATATAACCCTTGGCAACTTCTACAAGATTGGGAATTAGTTCGTAGCGGCGTTGCAGTTGCACATCAATCTGTGAGAACGAATTCTTAAACCGGTTACGCAAACTCACAAGCTTGTTGTAGACCACCACGACGTACGCAATTACCGCCAGTAAAACAAAAAGAATGATAAGGCCTGTACTCATGATAATACTCCGTTGATAGGTGACAACCGGTCAGCAGTGAAGGTGGCTACGCAGCTGCGTCCGGCTTTAAGAAAAAGTCTGGGCGCATCAGCTCAATGCAATAAGATTCAATACCTTCAAAGTATCGACCTGTTACGTGCGCGCTTGACCGTAAATGCATAATCCCAAGCCATGCAAAGCAAGAAAAATCATGATTGTGAAAGCGGTAACAATTAACTTGAGGGCTGGTTAACAATGTCTGAGAACCGGCCGAGGCCGCCATTGTTGCCAGATTGCTGGCGCGTCAATTTTCTAGGAAATAAAAAAAATATTTTTGTATTTCCGGCAAGTGCAGTAAGAATGGTGTGTATTAAATTTACTCGTTTATCGCGCCACAACAAGCTCGGAACATGACACTTACGAGCAGGCCGAAAGACTGTCAATTTTCTGTTCCAGCCTGACCCCGAGACTGTGTGCAGAGGTTAGTGCAATGGGAAAAAAATTTATGATAATCTCATCCACATCGTTGCTGTCTGGTTAATTTGTGATGAGATTTTACGAACCGATTGCCGTTGGATTATTTGTTGTAACAGTCCTTGCGGCCTCCTACATGTTGGGCAAGCGAATGGGTTATGAGTCCGGTTATGCGCAGGGATTTGAAAGTGCCAACACCGACGCATTGGCTGAAAGTCATGTTTCAGGCTACAACCAGTCGCTCGATACACTGGCAGGAACGGTTAGAGAGTCCTCATTGAAACTCAATCCTGAATTACAGGAAGTAGCTACTAACTAATCGCCTCTCCTGCCATATAGATCACCCGCCAGGCAGATCAGGCCTCGCAAATCGGTTTAGCACGGTGCGAAGGATTGTTTATGCAGCAACACGGGTTACGCAAATAATTTACCCTACGACTTCTGGCTACAACTACTGGCTACAACTTCAGGCAAAAACGCTTAGCAACGTCAACTGACCTCGGCAATGGCGCGTAGCAATTGCTTATCATCAAGACCAATCAAATAAGCGGCTCGTTTTTCCGGAAAGTCCTTGGCAATTCTCTCTTCCAGCAATTTGCGTTTATAAATCCTTGCAGCCTCAGAGACATTGAGTGAGCCGGTTTCACGAAACATAGCCTCATCGGCTGTTGCTTCATATATATCCGGCGTCACTCCTACACCATGAATCAGCGTGTGAGATGGCGTAGCATAAGCCGCAATAGTCGTTCGAACAGCACCACCTAGCGGCGCTTGCAGATTGAAAACTTTCTGGATTAATCCCTTGCCATAGGTCGGAACACCGATGATTTTGGCACGACCATAATCCTGTAATGCACCAGCCACAATCTCGGAAGACGATTGACTGTGTTCGTTAACGACAACCGCTAACGGGATATCGGTCAATTTTTCACCTTCATGGGGTAACTCCCTCATGCCCCCTGCCTCGTAGCGCTCGCAGTATACATTTTGCTTATCCACAAACAGCGAAACGATGCCTCGGGCAGCGCGTGTCGAACCACCGGGGTTATCACGCAGATCAAGTATCAGTGACTGCGCACCTTGTGCTAACAAATTCTGCAGCATCGAACGCACAGTTTCATGAGTACTGCCACCAAAGCGGCTTACCTTGATATAACCAATACGGGAATCCATCAGCTCGGCACGCGCATACAGAAGTTTGATCTGAGTGCGTGTGGCTGTGACGGATTTTTCATCGCCACTGTCAGCCCTTAGTAGCATATCGACAGTCGAGCCTGCTTCACCCTTTAGCAGTTTGGCGACATCCCCGCTGCTGGCACCGTTCTGGTCAATACCTGCAATACTGACCATGCGATCTCCCGGGTTGACTTTACCCTCCAGAGGCGCTCCCTGCAGCGCGCCGATAATCACAGGATAGTTATCATCAAACGCACGAAATTTGATACCCACCCCAAGCAAATTACCTTTACGCTTGTTGTGATAGCTTTTCAGTTGCTGCGGACTGATATAGGTGGCAAAAGGATCGTTATAGATCGACAAAGACTCAGAAAGCACCTCGCGCATCGCTACCGCTTGCTGTTGCAGCAGCACCTCATCGTTCGGCTTTGCCGGGGCGGTAGCCGTGGTTGAACCAACAGTACCGGTGGCAACTTCTCCTAGCGCCTCTGCCACAGGCAGTGCACTGCCAACTTCCGGGTCAGCTGAAGGCTCGGCCCGTGCCTCAAGCTTCTTGTTTAGCATCTCGATCATCGTGTCGCGGCTGGGGGGTTCGCGATCAAGAAACATGGAGAGCTGGGTTGTCGTAACAAGATTAACGGCACGCAAAAATTCCGAACGCAACGTTGCATTGTCTATATTTTCAAGTAGCGCCATTATTGCCTAGCCTTTGGTTTGCGCTTTATGTTGCACCTGCTAAGTGCAGCAAGTCCGGATCAGCTCACGCATGAACTGACAGGTTTATCTGAGCAGCAGCCATGCCATCACCAGAATGGCAATAACAGAACCGCAACCCCAGGCAAGTAAAAGCATGGCATCGCGCGGTGTCAGTTGCTGCGGATGTGTAACGAAGTACTGTTTTACTGCACTTATGAGAGCGTTATCATCGATTGATTTGTCGCGCCAGTGACCTGATAGTTCACGAATCGGCCCGATGCGACGCCCTGGTCGGTAAGTCGCACCCAGGGGCTTGTCCTGCAACAAAGCCTTGGTCAGGGAATCAAAAGTGCGACGTGTACACCCTATCAGCACAATACCGCGACGTGTACGCAAGTGATGCCAGGTGATGATCGCTACGAGCCCGGCAACGACAGCCACAATTACAGCCACTACCGATAGTTGCAGAGACAATTTGCGACAGGCCAGCAGCAGCAATAAAACAGCCACCCCCAAAGCAGCAGCGTTAAATTGCCGGAATCGGCTTACGATCGGGTTCATACTCATAGACATAAATTGTGGCACAGATTCGCATTTTCCACATTATCGCTAAAATTGACTTAGCTCCCGGTCGTTACACACATTGTCCGTCGTTGCGTCCATAAATTTCAAAGGAACAGGTACGCCACGACAGGCAGAGCATCAATACCGTAGAAAAGGGCAAACTTCCCGAAAGGGAATGACGCAAAGCTACTGGCCTACCGGCTGCTTAAAGCAGTCCACGGCAGCAGAGCTACCTGGGTAAGTACATGACGTACGCTTCAACGTGGCAGGATAGCCACTACAGTTACCTTTTCATCTATTGACTGCTAAACAGGCAGCGATGATCCGTCGCCGGAACCAGGCACAGGGAACAGTGCTAAAAAAAAGAACGACCGGCAACCAGGGAAAGTTAGAGCTCCAGCAGGTAAACGGAGACGTCGTATTTTGTTTAATTGATTTGATTAATCACTTGATTGATCGCGAAGGAGGAGGTAACCAATATGACTCGACTGGATTCAGGCTGAAGACAGGGTTGCAGAGATTCTGCGGCCCGGACTTCAAGTCAAAATAAAACAATTCTCATAGATTAAAATCTTTGTTTAAAATACCGATCTAAATCGGTCTGAATCCCCGGTGCTTTCAGCTGAACACCGGGGATTTTCTTTTTTTTATTTTTCTTTTTTTGGTATCAGGCTCGCCTGCTATGTTCGAATTCATTCAGGGCCGGGCCTGTCAGTTTGTAAGCCTTGCCAAAACCCATTACAAACTGACCGCTGACCGGTTGCAAGCGCAACAATCGAAAATCTGGTAACTGCCTTAACAGGTTAACCATCTTACCGTGTCGTTCCTGATACTCATCCATGATCGGCCCGAAATCGTTGTGCTCGCGTTCAACTTCAATGGCATTGCATTCATAGTACAAGCGGGTACGGGCAAATATCTGGCTGGCGTCTTGTTCATCTTCTATCACCATGATAGATGCACGTGGCTCACGCATGAGGTCGCGCGTATGCAGAGCCAGCTCACTAATAAAAATATAAAATTGTCGCGCTCCCGATTCACCATCATGCCGCATCAGATAGGGTGTGTAGCCACAATGTGGATAATCTTGTTCGCCCACTGTGGCCAACTGCAAGCTAAACGTCTTTGCAAGCAGCGCTTCACACACGTCAGTTACGGCTGTTTCAGAATCATCTGCATGAGTTGTTTTTTCCTTGGCGTTGGCAGACGATGACTTTGTGGTGTTTTTATCTACCATTTTCTGGGTAACCGGGTAGCGTTAATCCACGTGCTAACAACGGCAAGTCACCACTAACACCCATTGCATGTTGCATGATCAGCCGCCGCAGCGGCTTAATGCGGCCGGCGGTATCCATTAACGCGCTACGCAGTTTCTGGAAAGGCTGCGCATGCGGTGTAAAAGCGCGGTAAAAACCATCAAGAATATTTATCATCACAGTATTCTCGGCTCGCCGCCATCGTTGATAGGCACGCAATGTTCGCAATTGACCGAAGTCCCGCACACGGTGTTTAGCAGCCATTTGAGATTGACCGGAAAGAGCGCCCGAATTTGCGCTGGATTTAGCGCTGGATTTAGCAAAACCGTGAGCCGCTGCCAGTATCACTTCAGCCAATACAGCGGCATCCAGCAAACCCAGATTGACACCCTGGCCTGCCAGCGGATGTACCGTATGTGCCGCATCGCCAATCAGTGCGATACGCTCTGTCACATAGCGCTCAGCATGCGAGCGGAACAACGGGAAACTACCTCGCCCACTAATGCCGGTAAGCTTGCCGGTTTCAGCGGGGAAGGCGTTGTGCATTGCATCCAGAAATTCACTGTCGGTCAATGCTTTCAAGCGTTGTACTTCCTCCTGGCTGTGATACCACACCATCGATGCCCTTTGGCCCTGCAAAGGTAACAGGGCCTGCGGCCCGCTCGGCAGGAAACGTTGCCAGGTTATGTCCTGCTGTGGCAATTCGGTGGCAACTGTGGCAACCAGTGCTTCCTGAGGATAACGACTTTGCTGCACACCAATACCTGCCAGCTCACGAACTCGCGATCGTGCGCCATCAGCTCCAACCAAAAGCCTGGCTGTCGCGATACTACCGTCTTCTAGCTCGACAGCAATACAATCAAGGCGAGTATCAAAACTTTTTAACGATGCTGGCGCGCGTAACTCAACACTTTCCAATTTCTGTATCACATCGTGCAGAGCAAGCTGTATAACCCGATTCTCCACGATAGTGCCGAGATGATGTACTGCGTCATCCAGGCCGTCAGTTTCACCGGCACCGTCACTTTCAGACTTATCTTTTTTTTCTTTTTCGAGCTGGTCAGCAGCATCAAACATTGTTGAACCGCCCTGCTCTCCGTCCCAGACTTTCATTTGCCTGAATGGAGCAGCACGACGCGCATTGATACCATCCCAGGCACCCAGAACTTTAAGCATACGTTCGGATGCAATACTCAGTGCCGAGACTCTCAGATCGTAGTCTGATTGCGGTTCAAAAGACGCTGGCTTACTTGATTCCAATACCAGTACGCCCATACCCGCCTTACCTAGCGCCGCCGCAAGCAGGCTTCCCACCATGCCGCCGCCGCTCACGATGACATCATAATCAGTCATTAGTTTACTTCTCCAAAACCATTTGTTGCTGCCCCTGTTGGTGAAAAACCCTGGCAGCCAGCAAACCCAACAGTGTGAACAATGTTGTTGCCAGCAATGCCCAGATCCAGTCCCCGCCACGCTCAACAATAGCTGTCTGCAATAGCGGGCCGAAAAACTGCCCATTACCTGCACCCTGCATGATCAGGCCATTAACAATACCGATGTGTGCCGCCTGCGCCACCACCAATGGTACCGACGCAAACAGAGTTCCAGGCACCAGGCCGCCACAAAAAGTAAAAAGTGCCGCACTCATTACACGCCATTCTAGCGATATTTGCGGCAAAAATACGCCAAACGCCAGCACACCACAGGCAAGCATTGCGACATAGACCAGCATATACCGACTGGCACCCCGCCGTATCAGCCAGCCCGATGCGATGTTTCCGAAGATATTTCCAATCACAATCAGCGCACCTAATGCCGCTGCCGTTGGAACCTCGGTGCTGTGCCGCTCGATCAACACCAGTGGAAAAAAAGACGTCACAGTTACATAGAGTGCAGAGTAAACAAGAAAACAGGCCGCCATGCTTAACGTGATACGCCGCAATATAACGTTACGGATTTCTCTCGTGTTGAATCGCCTACCAATCGGTACCCTCAGGTTTGCGCTGGGACGAATGATCAGTAGCGCCGCCAACAGGCACAAGCTACCGGTAAAAAACCACAGTCCTCGCCAACCGGCAAGCGACAGTAAATACGGCGCATACAAAAGCGCTACAACCATACCAAGCGGAACGAAGGCGCCCCATATACCCAGTACCAGAGCCTGGTCGCGACGAGCCGAGCTGGCGGTCATGAGAACAGGCATTGATACCGCGACCATTACCCAGCCGAATCCTTCAGCCACGCGCAGTAGCAGTAACATGGGTAAGTTATGAATTAGTGGTGCCAGAAGACCTGCAATGGCGGCCAGAAGCAATCCGCCCAACGCCGCCCTGCGGTAACCGATGCGGGCGGCAGACAGGCCGATCAGTAAACCAAAGGCTGCAATCAGCACGCTGAAAACCGCAACGACCAGGCCGTTGCCAAACAGGTCCAGATCAAGATCAAGGGTGATTGAGGGCAAGGCCGCAGGCACCTTGCCAATATTCAGTGACACGGTGCATCCTGCTGCAAACAGCAGCAGTGTGGTGCGCCAGCAGGTTCGCCCGTCTGGTGACGGCCCGGATGTTACTTCAGTGTGTGATCTATGCGTTGCCAACCGGATTCGTTTCGTTTGAGTTCAACCGTTGGCCAGAAATTGAATTCCGGTTGCACACTGACAATGCTGCGCCGACCCGACACAGTAAGAACCGACAAGCGTGTGATTTCATCCTGTTTTTTAGTAAGTATCTGCTCAAGAAACTCATCAATGTTAGTGACATCAACACCATCTACAGCAGTTACAAAACGATTGCGGTAGAGCCTGTCCCAGAGTGCCGGCGAGCCTTGTTGTGTCCCACTGATATAAACACCGTCCGGGTTTACCCCATTGTACAGTGCGACATCTCGATGTGCTTCCTGGAATGTTGCCCCCGCCCATTGGACTATGCGATCAGTACCAAAGCCCGGCACCGCAGAAGGCTTGACATCGACATCAAACACCTTGCCTTCACGCAACACAGTGACAGTTACAGATTCAGCCTGCACCAATTGCTCTACACGGAACAGATCTGCAACAAGCTCACCATTGATTGCCAGCACAAAATCACCGACGTTCAACATCGCTTCAGCATCCGTTCCAACAACCAACTGCTGCAGGTACAACACGCGGCGTGATTCAGCTGCCAGCCCTTGCAATTTGATCAGCCACTCATCCGGCAAGCCGCGTTGACGCGCCAGCGCAATGGGCCGATAGTCCAGCGTTGCATCAAGCGAGCGAAAGTCCGCACCTGACTTGTACAGACGCACAGCTTCAGCAACCACCTGTGCCGGCATGGCCCACTCCTGCTGCTGGATTTCCTGACCTTCCTGATAGGCAAAGCTCATCCACACAGCACGCACCACACCATCAGCGTCTACTAGCGGGCCACCCAGCGACGGCGGCATATCAGGCACACCGTAGGCATCAACAATTGATTGCTGAAAACGCGCAAGGCGCGGTGGCTCAAAACCGATAGTCAGGCGGCTGGTATCGTCTATCGGATGTTTTCGAAAGGTTCCATCCTGACGATAGCCAATCATGAAAAGATCATCTGCAAGCGGCGCATTATCGGATTGCAGTTCCAGCGCTTCAAAGCTGGCACCTTGAAGGTCAGCCGGATCATATTTCAGCAAAGCAACGTTATGACTGGGGTGCAGAAAAACAACGCTGGCTTTCACCAGTGTTGAACCAAAGAAAGTCACCTCTGCATCACCCAACCCGACCGGTACCGTAGTGCGATCCAGAGCAATTAGCCCCAGCTCACTATCAACCACCAGGCCAACACCGTTGAAGTTAAAGGCATACACGTTGTCCAGTGGATAAGGGATACTGAAATCGACCCGCACCAGTGCT
>CALLOA010000069.1 GCA_938005265.1 uncultured Granulosicoccaceae bacterium | reverse complement strand
CATCGAGTTGCCTGACATCGAACCACTATTATCATCCGCCGGTCTCTCTTCCCTATTTTTGGCAACAGGCACCATATTCATTGCATTAGCACTACTACCATATGCTGCCTCAGGCGCGCCTGTGCTGGAATCTGTCTTGTGTGCAACGGCAGCAAATTTTTTCAGCCACTCCATACGCGACAGCAAATTATTCGGCGTAATCCAGCTTTCACCACCATTCCAACCCGCAACATTGGGGGGTTCAAAAAGACTCTGCCCCTGCTGGGCCAGTGCTGTGACTGCAGCTGCTGCATGATCACCACCCAAGCCACGGCTTCGCAAGGTGCCTACGACCAGATCGACAGGCGACTTGATTACTGCCAATCGGTTTTGAGGAGACCAGAAATCTTCGTGCTGCAACAGGGCTCGCAATAACTCTTGCACCGAATAGTCGGAATTCCTGAATTGTTCGGCGACAGATTTAATAGCAGCTTCACTGATCGTGCTTGAGTTTACGTATTCACGCCAGAATTTCTTCGTAATGAATACAGCAACCTCGGGCTGTTCCATAATCAGGTCAACCAGCTCGTCAGCACCAAAGTTCCCAGTTTGCCCAAAAAGGTTTTTTTCACCATAGTCGTGATTGTTCGCAACAAACTGGAAACGCATATCGTGCCTTGCTGCGACGGTGGATCCGGTCAAGGCTCGTGCGGCATTTTTAACATCAGATTCGCTGTAGTTTCCTTCGCCCATGGTAAACAGCTCTAGTAATTCACGCGCAAGATTTTCATTGGGTGCTTGCTTGCGGTTTGAACGATTGTCTAGATAATCCAGCATCGCCGGGTCACGCAGTACCGCTTTTACAAAATCCCCGAAGTTGCCACTGGCATGCTCGCGGAACAGTTGGTTTTGCCTCGCCATGCTGGTGGACTGACGATTAATGGCGGAATAGGCTGATACAAAGTGATTGTGCCAGAACAATACAAGACGTTCTGTTTGCGGAGACGGTGTCTGCACCATCTCGCTAACCCACCACCGCCGAAGCTGCCCAAGCTCGGCATCACGTTGACGATCGAATGCACGCTGCTGATTGATCTGCATACTGCCTCTAGCTGCGTAATGAGGAGCCGGTTCATGGGTCCAGAGAGGCATTGGAATGAAAGGGGTGGTACGCATTTCCGCCAACAATTTATCAATTGCTTCTTCACGGGTCATGTCGGTGTAACGCAATACATCTTGCGGACTGGAACCAATCCCGGTGCGTGACAGTAGATGAACAGCATCTGTCACATCAATGTGTGTCTGTAAATGGGCCGGGGTATGCCTAATGTCGTTCGTGTTAACTGCCGCGACAATAGTGGAGTGAAACAGCAACAACAAACCAACAACTAATGTAAATACACTGCGCGTGTCAGCAAGCAGTTGCCCTGACCTGTTGCATCGAACAAAATGTATTGTCAGATAAAGTTGAAACATCAGTTACTGATTAGCTATAAAAAACAGAATAATTGGGCGCGAATCTGTTGTCTGTCTGGTTCATGAAAAAACGTTGGCTCGTGAGACTGTCGAGTAGCGATTGCTGCTAAACAAGATTGCGGTTAAACAAGATACACGTTCACGCTCCAGCGTTTATATACCAGCCAGCAATAAGCTGGCGGCAAGGGGCTTAAAACGGAGAAAATTTAATTCTACCTACGTAATAATAAGTGCAGTTTAATCAACTACTTCGCAAGCCTCTACCCGCTATTATTTATCGGCAGATGATCCAGTTTGCTGCTGCCGGGGTAATATTAAGAAAAGCTGACTGGCACTATACTGTTTCAAGGCAGGTAAATATCCTGCATAAGTTATAAGCTATCAACGATTTAACTATCGATCAAACTCATTTTTCAAACAAAGCGCGATACAACAACGGAGATCTGCATGCGATATGTCAAAACAATTTGCCAGAATCCAGTGAGGACAGGAATGGCATCCAGTATTGCCGGAATACTGCTTTTCGCTGCAACACTAGCGGCAGGAACATTCGCGCTTGCAAGCGACAACAACTGCACCATTTCTCCTTCTATCGACAAGACACCGGAATCCATCGTCAAGACAGTTATCGAAGCGCTCAAGGTGAATGGCGATGACGACAGCGGAATTGCAACCGTATACTGCTTTGCATCTCCCGGAAACAAGCGGATGACAGGCCCCATTGAACGGTTCGCCGGCATGATCAAGAGTGGCTATGGTGACATGCTGAACCACGCCGACAGCGAATTCGACAGTATGGAGATTCGTGAGGATGTTGCGATACAGCCAGTCTGGTTAACAACGGCTGGTGGCGATGTTGTAGGTTACTTGTTCAGGCTGGGTAAGCAAACAACAGGTGAGTTTGCCGGCATGTGGATGACGGAAGCCGTCTACAAAATCGACCCATCGAAAAGACAACAAAGCATCTGAACACAACCCATCTACTGTTGCGAAATGACAACATAGTCTGCTGTTAAAGCAACAGTGAATGGGTTGATTTATCTGATTTTTAAACCTGCGGTACGTCCAGCCCGTTAAGCCTGCAACACTGCTGCATAGTATTGTGCAACAGGCAGGCGATAGTCATTGGCCCCACTCCACCCGGAACCGGAGTGATCGCTCCGGCAACCTTGCTTGCACCTTCAAAATCAACATCGCCAACCAGGCGGGTTTTTCCGCCTTCAGCTTCAAGTCGGTTAATGCCTACATCAATAACCGTAGCGCCAGGCTTTATCCAGTCCTGCTTGATCATTTCCGGACGACCCACCGCGGCTATAACAATATCGGCTTCACTACAAACCTGTGGCAAGTCTTTGGTGCGGCTATGCGCAATGGTCACTGTGCAATTTTCTTGCAAGAGTAGTGACGCCATTGGCTTACCGACAATATTCGAGCGCCCTACAACCACAGCATTTAAACCGGACAGATCTCCCAGCTTATCCCGCAACATCATGATCGAACCCAATGGCGTGCAAGGTACGATGCCCTCTGACCCAATAGACAACCGCCCGACATTAGTCAGGTGAAACCCGTCTACATCCTTGTCAAAATGAATCGAATTAATAACGGCTTCTTCGTCAATGTGGGAAGGCAGTGGTAACTGAACCAGAATTCCGTGCACCGAACTATCGTTATTGAGTTTGTCGATCAGTTGCAGCAATTCATCTTGTGGAGTTGACACGTCCAGCTTGTGTTCGATGGAATTCATGCCTACCTCAACGGTTTGCTTGCCTTTATTCCTGACATACACCTGACTCGCCGGATCTTCTCCCACCAACACAACAGCCAGACCGGGTGTAATGCCGGATTGCTGCTTGATCGTTGCCACTTGAGAAGCAATTTTCTCCCTTAAACCTGCGGCGAATGCCTTTCCATCAATAATATCTGCCATGCTAATTTGCCTTTAAGAAATGCTGCATAAATGGTTATTTAAACTCCATGGCATTTTACTCACCCCTGCTCTCAGCGAACAACATATATGCGACTGCTACCAAACCAAATCTGGACAAGCGCAGTAGTGACGTGTTCAGGTGGTGTGTGAATGGCACCCAGCTAAGGCATTGAATATTGGTGACTATTCCCGCACAACTGTTTTTTGACACATTACCGATGCACAAGATCAATAGCATTCATCGGGAAAGAACAGTAATTTGCTTTCTTGATTCACGGAACCTCCTGACGAATATTAGGATAATGTCGTATGAACAGATATCTATGCGCCAAACCAGCCAACACTAAACTGTTTGATAGCGGATTTGCACCCATGTCGCTCGTGGCCGTTGGACTTGCTGTTGCCTGTCTGCTTGCCTCGGGTTGCAGTTCAAACAGCAATGCCAATGACAATCAACAGCCGATCTCCGAACAGTCGATATCTGAGCAATCAGACCCCGGCAACGGTAATGAAGCCGCTGAGAGCAATACAACATTGGCCGACGCAACCGAAGATGAAATTACGGCAACAACGACCAGTAACGGGACGACTGAAACTACAAGTGGGGATGAAACTGCACCCGACAATGACCCCGTAGCGACGCCACTCACCGACCCTGTCGAAGAAGACCCTGCTGAGGAGGTGACAGCAATACCGGCAACAAACAATAACGAATCCAGCCCTGTTGCGCTGCTGTTGCAGGAAATCCGATTAGCAGCGACAGCCCCGCTTCTGCAACTGAACCGGAAACTGCAAAGCGGCGAGCCACTGACAGAAACTGAACTCGATTGCCTGAATGATTTCAATCCGGCAAACGGACAGGTTCTGGATAGCATTGCATGCCCGATAGAGGATTCGGGACTGAGCGTTTTTGATAGCGATCTGCAAATTTATACAACATCACTGATAGCCACACAAGACTGCCAACAAACGCTCGCCGAGGCAGACAGCAGTAGCGTTCAGGACCGTCCTTCATCAGTCACCATTGCTTGTCGTGTTGATACAGCAGAATTGTTGCTACCTGTTGTATGGGTACCACTGGTGAATCCACCACCCTCACAGATTGCAACGGTACAACCTCTACAAGGTGCTGACATCAGCTACAACCGTGATGGCAATGGGCGACTGATTCTGCAAAGCGTGTCAGACCTGTTTGTTCCTTACAGGTGCGAGATAGATCTTGCGACATCGACGCTGACAGATGAAGCGCTGAGCGCCGGAGGTTGCCAACAGCAGGTGGACAGGTTGATAGGTCGCCTGTTCGAGCTGCGAACCAGTTCTTAATACCCTTGTTATCAATAAGCTGGCACCCAACTCCATGACAACTCATCCGGATACAGCTGTCTGGTGGGTGAAGCGGGATTTCCGCTTGTCTGACAATGAGGCGCTGACCAGTGCTGCCAGTCACCAGCGTCTGCTGGTAATTTTTATAGCCGAACCCTCCGTGATTGAATTTCAGGATAGCTCGGCGTTTCATTGGCAGGCACAGCTGGAAGCTGCAAAAAACCTGCAACTCTCGCTCAGACAAATGGGTGGAGAACTGTTTTTTTCAATGGCAGAAGCCATTGACGCTTTTGAAGCGATACTGAGCGTCACGGGCCACTTTACATTGTACGCACATCAGGAAACTGGAAATAATCTCACTTTCGAGCGCGACAAAAGCATCCGGGCATGGTGCAAAAAAAACAACCTGAAGTTCGAAGAAAAAAACCAGAATGGTGTTGTACGCGGCCCACACGATCGCGAAGAACGGCCTGCTATTCTGGCGCAGAGACTGTTGCAGACGATTCCTTTGCCGCAACCAACAAGACTTCCACCTCCGCCAGAGCTGGCGGGCAGTATCACAAGACTTTCGAACGCTCTACCGCAACTTGCCACTTGTGGCGCCCAGGCTATCAGTGCGGTACAACTACTTGCAGGTACAGCAGTACTTGCTGAACCCTCTCGGTTTCAGCAACTACAGGAACTGTCCGAGACCAGTGCAAAAACAATGTTGCAGAGCTTTTTATATAGTCGCGGTATCAATTACAGCGGCGGCATTTCATCGCCCAATAATGCATTTGAATTCGGCTCACGACTTTCGACTCATCTGGCATGGGGAACACTCTCGCTGCGAACAGTGTTTGCTGCGAATGCCGGCAGGCTATCAGAGCTGCGTGGCCAAAAAGACAGGCAAAGCGCACGTTGGCGTAAAAGCCTCACCGGATTTCAATCCCGGCTCTACTGGCACGACCACTTCATTCAACGCTTTGAATCAGCATGCCAGATGGAATTTGAAGCACTGAATCCTGCCTATCAGACTCTGGCTTACCCTCAAAGTGATGCAAACCTTCAAGCCTGGTTAACGGGTACAACTGGTATACCGTTGGTGGATGCCTGCATTCGCTGCCTGCACAACGGCGGTTTTCTTAATTTCCGTATGCGTGCCATGCTGGTTAGCGTTGCCTGTTACGGCCTTGGACTGCACTGGAAGTCGATTCAATATCCCTTGGCACGACTATTTTACGACTACGAACCCGGTATTCATTTTTCACAGATTCAGATGCAAGCCGGTGTTGTGGGCATCAACACCATACGCGTCTACAATCCACACAAACAACTGATCGAACAAGATCCGGAATGCAAATTTGTGCGCGCTTGGGTGGAGGAGCTTAGCGAGTTTAACGCCGAGCAGATTGCCAACTACCAGACACAGCCTCTGGGTGACTACCCACCCCCTCCAATAGATTTTGATTCTACTGCCAAGCTTATGAAAGACCGTATTTTCAGGATAAGAAACAGCGAGGAAGGCAAAGCTGCAAGCCAGCTTGTGCTTGCAGCCTATGGCTCAAGACGCGGAACTCGTCGCTATCCACGCACAGGAAAGCCGGCTGGCAACTCAAGGAGAAAAAACGTTGACAAAACATCAGCGCAAAGCCAGCATCATTCCACAGCCAGGCTACAACAGGGAAATGAGCATAGGAAAGACCAACCAACTGACAGCGAACAACAACAGTTCAGATTTGATTTCTAAGAAGAGTTTCAGGAACTAAGAGTTCCAGGAGCTCAACCGGGCTTAAGCTCAACCTTGACTCTGCGTCGAACCGCGTCTTGCTTGGCAACCCGCACAGTAAGCAAACCATTTTCCATCGTAGCATCCACAGCATCGATATCGAAGTCGGCAGGCAGTTCGAATACGCGTTCAAAGTCACCGGAATGCCGCTCTTTTTTATCGAAACTTGAGG
>CALLOA010000068.1 GCA_938005265.1 uncultured Granulosicoccaceae bacterium | reverse complement strand
ATCGGAAGACCCTTTTGTATTGGCAAGTGATAGCAGCGAACGTTACCTGGTCGCCCAGTCAGGTTTGTTAGCTGTGGGGGATACCAAAGCCGCGCCCACGCACAAAGAAGTCTATCAAGCGCAAGCAACGGAATATGTTTTGGAGGAGGGTGCTGACAGTATTGATGTGCCATTGACATGGGAATCTGAAGATGGCGTTAAGGTGACTAAAACGCTGACCTTTACCCGTGACAGTTATGAAGTGCTCGTTAACTACAAGGTTGAAAACAATTCTTCAGCGCCATGGCGGGTAAATCAGTATCAGCAATTGCTTCGCAAACCAGTCACTAAAGATGAGACTCAAAAGTTTCTTTACACCTTTATCGGCGGTGTTGTCAGCAGCCCGGAAAAACGATACGAGAAATACAAGTTTGATGAGTTCCGCAAGGAACCACTATCCATGCAATCTGATGGTGGCTGGATAGCAATGATTCAGCATTACTTTGGTGCAGCCTGGATTCCGGAACAAACCGAGTCAAACAAGTTTTATACAAAATATGTCGAGGGTAGTAATCGTTATCTTATCGGTATGATTTCCGGTAACAAGGAAGTGGCAGCAGGTAGTACTGGCACCTTTAGCGCCAAGGCATATATAGGACCGAAAGTACAGGACCGTCTGGCAGCATCAGCACCCCATCTCGAGTTAACAGTAGACTATGGCTGGTTGCACATGCTGGCTAAACCGCTGTTCTGGTTGCTACACAAAATACATTCGGTCATCGGTAACTGGGGCTGGGCAATCATCATACTGACTTGCATGATCAAGGGTGTGTTTTACAAACTGTCGAAAGCCAGTTACACCTCCATGGCGAGAATGAAAAAACTGCAGCCACAGTTGCAGTCGTTGAAAGAACGTTATGGTGATGACCGAGCCAAGATGGGGCAGGAAACTATGGCGCTCTATAAAAAAGAGAAGGTCAACCCGTTGGGTGGCTGCTTGCCCATGCTGGTGCAAATACCCGTGTTTATTGCGCTCTACTGGATGTTGCTGGAAAGTGTTGAGTTACGGCAAGCTCCCTGGATAGGCTGGATTCAGGATCTATCAATCAAGGATCCTTTCTTTATTCTGCCGTTCATCATGGGTGCTACGATGTTTATTCAGCAAAAACTGAATCCGGCACCGGTTGACCCAATACAGGCAAAAGTTTTTATGGCATTGCCTGTTGTATTTACAGTTTTCTTTGCGTTTTTTCCTGCAGGTCTGGTGTTGTATTGGTGCGTTAACAACACTTTGTCAATTGCGCAGCAGTACTACATTACCAGGCACGTGATTGGCAACAAGTGACACCATAGCGGCGATCGCGACACCCAATGGTAGTGGAGGTGTTGGTGTTATTCGCGTTAGTGGTCCTGCATGTAAGTCAATAGCGCAATCCATTTGCAAGGTGTTGCAATCGGCAGCACCTGCTTCTTCCTGTACCGGGCAGCTGACAGCGTTGCCTCAACGTTCAGCCACACTGACTGATTTTCTTGGAAGTCCGGCTGAGGTGATCGATACCGGTATAGTTTTGTTTTTCTCTACTCCTAATTCCTATACCGGAGAAGATGTGCTTGAACTGCAAGCGCACGGTGGCCGGGTAGTGATGGATATGTTGCTGCAACGTGTGCTGTCTCTGGGTGCACGAATGGCGCGCCCCGGTGAATTTACTGAACGAGCCTACCTGAACGGCAAACTGGATTTATCTCAGGCTGAAGCCGTTAGTGACCTGATAAATAGTGGTAGTGCTGCAGCTGCTCGTGCAGCGGTTAAATCTTTGCAGGGTGAATTCTCCCAGCGAGTCCATGCGCTCACTGAAGAACTGACAAATCTCCGCATCTACATGGAAGCAGCGCTGGACTTTCCGGAAGAAGAGATTGATTTTCTGGCGAGTGAAGAGATGCATCAGCGAGCTACTTCCTTAAGACGTAACTTTGCAAAATTGTTGGAGACAACGCGGCAAGGTCAGCTTTTACGTGATGGCTTGACAGTCGTTATTGCGGGTAAACCTAATGCCGGAAAGTCCAGTTTACTCAATCGTCTGACCGGTGAAGCCACGGCTATTGTCACTGATATAAAAGGAACAACGCGTGATCTTTTACGAGAGCGTATTCAGCTGGATGGACTACCCGTTCAGCTAATTGATACCGCCGGTCTTCGAGCCAGTCAGGACCCTGTCGAGCAGGAAGGTATTAGACGCGCCATATTGGCAATTCGCGAAGCGGACAGAGTATTGTGGATTGAAGATATCAACCAGTTTGATATTGAAGACGACACAGCAAGGATTCCATCTGGCTTGCTTGCCGGTATTGAATCACAAGTATCAGAGGTTTTTAGACTTTGCGATCTATTGATCAATGAGTCTGCCTCCATGGTGGAATCACGCGCTCCAGACAAGGAAAGAATGGGTGAAGCAAAGGCTGAAACTTTAGTAGTCGATCTTGTGCTGAATAAAACCGACCTTGGTTCGCATGACGCGGGTCTGTTTTCACTGGATGAGCGGCTGCCGCTGGACACCGGCGGCTTCTTGCGTTTTGAGCGGTGCATCAAGCTCTCAGCGATAACAGGCGAAGGTATTGGCCTGCTGCAGACACACTTGAAGCAGCAAGCCGGTTATGATGATGCCAGTGAGGATGTTTTTATAGCACGCCGCCGTCATATTGTTGCACTTGAATCGGCTGCCAAATCGCTGGAGCAGGGGTTTTCGCAGCTGGAAAACCAGTATAGCCCTGAGCTGGCGGCAGAAGACTTTCGTCTGGCGCAGCAGGCGCTGGGTGAAATCACTGGTGAAGTCAGTAGTGACGATTTATTGGGGCTTATTTTTGCCGGATTCTGTATTGGCAAATAAAAGAAATTCACCACGGGTTTGTTAGAAAACCGATCGTAAAACGGGCGATACAAGAAAACACAGAGTTCTGATCATGAATTATCCAGACAAGTTCGATGTCATAGTGGTTGGTGGTGGGCATGCTGGTACCGAAGCAGCGTTGGCTGCAGCGCGTGTCGGTGCCAACACCTTGTTGTTATCACACAATATCGAAACTCTGGGTCAAATGAGTTGCAACCCCGCTATCGGTGGTATTGGTAAAGGGCATCTGGTTAAAGAAATAGATGCGCTTGGTGGCGTCATGGGGCGCGCAGCTGATGCCGCCGGTATTCACATTCGAACCCTTAACGCTCGCAAAGGTGCTGCGGTGCGAGCGACACGAGCGCAGGCTGATCGAGCCCTTTATAAAGCTTTCGTACGCCGCGCACTTGAATCGCAACCGCAACTGACACTGTTTCAACAAGCAGTGGCAGATCTTACAATTGAAGGCGAGCAAGTAACCGGTGTTACCACTGAAACCGGTATCAGCTTTAGTGCGGCTACTGTGGTCCTGACTGCAGGTACCTTTCTCGCCGGTAAAATACATGTCGGGCAGGCCAATACTTCAGCGGGACGGGCAGGGGATCCTTCATCGACGCAATTGGCAGAGCGCTTGCGCGAAATGCCGTTTCGGGTTGAGCGACTGAAAACCGGTACTCCCCCCAGAATAGACGGGCGAAGTATTGACTACAGCAATCTGGAAAGTCAGCCGGGAGATGAACCTCGCCCGGTCTTTTCCTTTCTCGGTACGCGTGATGACCACCCGCGCCAGGTCTGCTGCCACATCACTCACACTAATGAACACACGCATGACATCATCCGCAATGCGTTGGACCGCTCGCCACTTTTTTCCGGTGAAATAGAAGGTATTGGCCCGCGCTATTGTCCATCCATAGAAGACAAGGTTGTACGTTTTGCAGATCGAACGTCACATCAGATTTTTATCGAACCGGAAGGTCTTGATACACCGGAAATCTACCCGAACGGGATATCCACCAGTTTACCGTTTGATGTTCAACTGAACTACGTTCGATCAATTACGGGATTCGAAAAGGCCCATATCACACGGCCGGGTTATGCCATTGAGTATGATTTTTTCGATCCGCGCGATCTGCATGCTTCTTTAGAAACCAAAGCGATACGCGGTCTTTATTTCGCAGGTCAGATCAACGGCACCACAGGTTATGAAGAAGCAGCAGCGCAGGGGCTGATTGCTGGATTAAACGCCGCCCGCCAGACCAAAGACCGTGAACCCTGGTCACCACGTCGTGATGAAGCCTATATCGGCGTACTCATCGATGATCTGATTACCCGCGGCACTAACGAACCTTATCGAATGTTTACCAGTCGTGCCGAGTACCGTTTATTGCTGCGTGAAGACAATGCGGATATGCGCCTGACTCCTCATGGCCGTGAATTGGGTTTGGTGAATGATGTTCGCTGGCAGGCTTTCGAGACCAAGCAGCTGGCCGCCTCCACGCTGGAAAGCGCGCTGCAGGATTACTGGGTTAAGCCCGGTGATGAGTTATTCGCAAAACTGACAGCTGATAACGGTCTGGCATTGAATCGCCAACGTCGTTTCAGTGAATTGCTGAAAATGCCGGAAGTGAAACTGGCCAGGTTACTTGAGTTGGCTGAAAATGAAGTGTCGGCAGACAAACAGGATTACTCAAATCTTTCCGGTTTCAGCGAAGCGGTCATAGAACAGGTGGAAATTCGAGCCAAATATGCCGGTTACCTGGGTCGCCAGCAGGAGGACATTGATCGCAGCCGTCGCCAGCAGGAAATTAACCTGCCAGAATCCTTTGATTATTCACGTGTCATTGGACTGTCCAACGAAGTGCGACAAAAATTACTTGATACCCGGCCCGACAACATTGGCCAGGCAGCACGAATTCCCGGTATGACACCGGCAGCTATTTCTTTGTTGCTGGTTCATCTGAAGCAACGCAATCAACTGGCCGCCCCGGCCATTGATGAAGCAGCCACAGCATCCTGAGTTAAGTTACTGTGAGGTGGTCTGGTTGCCAGAGCGATTACCACAGCGAAATACCCTCACCCGGTAGGTAACTCTGATGCCTTCTGACACGCTTGTTGCCAGATTGTCCAAAGGCATTGATCAGCTTGGTCTGGATCATCCACCGGACCAGGCAAAACGGCAAAAGTTGATCGCCTATATTGAATTGCTGGAACGCTGGAATCGCAAGGTAAATCTAACGGCCATCAGCTCGATTGAGGAAATGGTTGAGCGCCACTTACTCGACTCACTCACGGCGGCCCCCTATCTGGAAGGGGAGTCGCTGATCGATGTCGGTAGTGGTGCTGGACTGCCGGGAATTCCGATCGCGATTACCCAGCCATCGGTCTCGGTTTTAATGCTCGATAGTGCAGCAAGAAAAACCCGGTTTATCCAACAGGCCATAGCTGAATTAGGGCTAGATAATGCACAGGTGACCCATACGCGAGTGCAAGACGCAACACCTGTGGCTGCACAAACAGTAGTGGCCAGAGCATTTTCAACGCCACTTGATATAATAGAGTCATGCAGGCACTTATGCCGTGATGGTGGGGTGTTTGTCTTGTTTATGGGCCACGTTAACAACAAGCTTGATGTGTTACCTGACGGCTGTACACTTGAGCGTGTAGATGTGATCAACGTGCCTGATAGCGAGGCAACACGCCACATAGCCGTTTGTCGTGTACGATCCTGACGCCTCATCTGGCCGTGTTGCCACGGTCAGGTATGATCAAACACCGCTTGATCTTTGTCTTACCTACTGAGAATGTGACTGAATATCGCATGAAAACTGCCAGAATAATTGCGATAGCCAACCAGAAAGGTGGTGTCGGGAAAACCACTACCTGTGTCAATCTTGCGGCCAGCCTTGCCAGCTTGCAGAAACGCGTTCTATTGATAGATATGGACCCGCAGGGTAATGCCACGATGGGTTGTGGCATCGATAAATTTTCCATCGAACAGACGGTCTCAGATGTCCTGCTTGGTGATTGCAGGGCAGTCGATGCGGTGCTGCGGGTAGAGGCCAACGGATCACATGATGGTTGGGCGGTACTACCGGCAAATTCGGAACTCACCGCGGCGGAAGTCGAATTGCTCAGCGTTGATCAACGAGAGCAGCAACTCAAGCAGGCACTACAGAGCTTGCCGGGTGATTACGATTACATTCTTCTCGACTGCCCGCCTTCGCTTAATATACTGACTCTGAATGCCTTTGTCGCAGCCACCAGTGTTCTGGTGCCTGTACAGTGTGAATACTACGCTCTGGAGGGTTTGTCTGCCTTGTTGCGTACTATTGAAGATGTGCAGGAAGCTGTTAATCCGCAACTCGTTATTGAAGGTCTTTTGCGCACCATGTTCGATACTCGCAACCGGCTGGGTAACGATGTATCCGACCAGTTGTTGCAGCATTTTGGCGATGAAGTTTTTCGCACGGTCATTCCCAGAAATGTTCGTCTGGCTGAAGCGCCCAGCCACGGTATGTCAGTTGTCAGTTATGATCGCTCATCCAGGGGAGCGCTGGCTTATCTGGCTCTGGCGGGAGAACTGGTGCGACGCAACCAGCAGAATGCTGAAGCGAACGCCGTGCCTGCTCGTAGCGATACAGTGATTACCACCGAGCAGTCTTCGCAGCGCTTGACCCGGAATGAACCTGAAACTTCTGCCGGACCTGAAACTCCGGTTAACGAGCCTCTAACTGAGGCAACAGAAACCATTGGCTCCTGAACAGTTGCCTCAACAACTGCAGCAGCAATTCAACAGGATACGGTAGTTTAGGCATGGCTAGGGCAAAAAAAGGCGGGCTTGGGACCGGTTTTAATACGCTGTTGCATGGTTCCGAACGGCAGAGACGTAAACAACTGGAGGCGGCTGGTAATGACGTGGCCGAGGTGGCAGAAG
>CALLOA010000067.1 GCA_938005265.1 uncultured Granulosicoccaceae bacterium | reverse complement strand
CCGGAAGCTGGTATTGAGAGGGATGAGCGTGGATTGATTCACGTGAATGATCGCTGCGAGACCAACGTGCCTGGTGTTTATGCAATAGGCGATGTGGTACGTGGGCCGATGCTCGCTCACAAGGGGTCGGAAGAAGGCGTGATGGCAGCGGAGATAATTGCCGGCCAGCATGGCCACGTTAACTATGATGTCATGCCTAATGTCATCTACACGCATCCGGAAGTTGCCTGGGTCGGTAAGACCGAAGAGCAACTTAAAAGTGAAGGTATAGATTACCAGGCAGGCACCTTTCCTTTTGCAGCCAGTGGCCGGGCCAAGGCCAAGGGTGATACCGGAGGTATGATCAAGATTCTGCGTAACCGTGAGAATGACCGCTTACTGGGTGCTCATCTGATCGGTCCGGCAGCATCTGAGCTTTTGGGGCAATCTGTCTTGGCAATGGAATTCGATGGAACCATTGAAGATATAGCTCGAACCATTCACGCTCACCCGACATTGTCAGAAGCGATGCATGAGGCTGCACTGGGTGCCGATGGGCGTGCGATCCATATTGCTAATCGTAAGAAACGTTAACGTTTGTAAACAGAAACAAAAATAGAATAAAAAGAGAAATACAACTAAAAGGAAAAACGGAAACGAAAAAAGCCGGCTATCAAGCCGGCTTTTTTGTGGTCACAATTGAGATTGTACGGATTAGATATCCAGTACCAGATTGAATGTTGTGACTGTGTCGTTATCTGATGCCAATGGGTTGACGTCTGTATCCAGAGACAGATCAGTGTTGCCACGAGTGAAGTAGCTAACCTTGAGTGCCAATCGTTCGGATATCTTGAATGCCAGCCCGAGTCCGATCTCGACAAATGTGTTGTCGCCGCCAAGGTCGGCACGCAGATCAGCGTTGAACGTTGTGTTATCCGAAATACGGTTCAGGTAGTTCAAACCCAGATAGGCGATACCACCAGACAGATCATCACCGACAACAGGCTCTAGTACCTTGTTACCGAAGCCCGCTTCACCAGAGAAATAACCTTGCTCTGTACTCCAGAAGCGGTGGCCTACACCGATCAATTGACGTGTTGAAGTGTCAATATTGGCAGGCTCATCCTGCTCCCAGTCCAGAATACCGAAGAAATACGTGTTCGGGCGCCAGTAGTATTTTGGCTGATAACCCAATGATATGCGTTCAGAGTTGTCAGCAGTGGCTATTTCAAAAGAAGGTTGGCCATCTTCGTCAAGTGTTTCGGTAACAATAGTCTGTTCACCGAACAAAACAGCACCAAACACAAGGTGTTCCCATTGACCGACCGTTTTACCGATTCGCAGAGCACCGTTTACGCTGGAAGCTTCCGCGTTACCGGTTGTGCTGGTTGCACCAAAGGTAGCTGTTCCGCTCCAACCATCCCATACTGATGCAACGACGTCGGTGACAGCTCCTGCTGCTCCAGATACGGTATCGGTTGCGCTTTGTGCATGAGCTGCACCAGCCATAGCCAGTGCGAGTCCCGTTGCTAATATAAATTTTCTCATTTGATTTTTCCTTAACTCGAAACTGTGGCCGTGATTAGCCTACAAATTAAAAGATAGTCCAAGATTGCTGTTTCACACCCCCTTGAACAAAAAACAATTGTCTGGTTGTTCGGGCTGTGACATTCCGGTTCAACAAAAGTTTGTAAGTGACTTGTGAAAAATCATTTCCAATGTCGTTGCTCTGGTATGCAGCAGTTTTTTGCCTGACCGATAACACATTCAAAAACAAAACGAAGAACAAAAACGTTGTTGCAGCGATAGCGCTAAAAATCGAATAAGTTCTTTTCGACTTCAACATTTATTTTGAATGTGCCCGTTAACTACGAGGCAGGTGGAACTATAGACCAAAGGCTGAAATGCGCATTAACGAATTTGTGTAATTTTTTGTGGCTAATTTCTTTTTAAAAGTCTGCGGTGGTGTTCGCTGTTATTAACCGGCAAAAATATAATCAACACCGTCGGTCATTTGTTGTGTGTCAAACCATTGTCGAAGAGTGTTGCGTGCACCATAGCGGGTCACAGCACTTACTATCAGGTCGCCTTGTGGGCCACTGGCAGCAAGGTCGTTGTAGTTAATTACGGGCAGTGCTTTGAGTGATTTTTTTCGCTGTGCCTTGTTAAGTTCAACAAAACAGCTGACTGCCACATCGTACTCACGCAAAGCGTCGTGAAGTCGCTTGGCATTACTACCTGTGCCCAGAATTATTGCATTACGCCGTTGCAATAGGGATTGTGACAATGCCCAGGCCTTGGCTCGCAGGAAATTTTTACGACTATAAAGCTCATCTGTTCTGGTTAACCTGAGATCATGGTCTCGCCATTGCAGCAGCGGTCCGGATTGCGGTTTCGCCATTTTGGCGCCGGCTAACCAGGCGCGCAGCACCAGGTCGTAATCCTCGGCCCAGCTGATGTTGCGGTATCCGCCGAGTTTGTTGTAAAGCTCGCGGCGTAGCATCCAACTTGGGTGCGGCATCGGGCTTTCAATAAACACATTGTGGCGGATTGCATCAGTCGAAATAAGGGAATTGAGCCAGTCCTGGTAGTTTTGACTGCCCTCGGTAATTTGACTCGAAGCTTTGAATAGCTCAATGGTTGTCGCGCAGAAATCCACCGTTGGGTTTTGTTGTAGTAATTGAACCTGACAAGCAATGCGTTCGGGAAGCGCTATATCGTCAGCATCCATTCGAGCAAGCAGATTGCCGCTTGCTGCTCTTATACCTGTGTTAAGCGCACTTACTATTCCTGGTTCTGCCCGGTTGATGAGCTGAAGCGTGGGGATTCGGGTAATATTTGATGGCAGCCAGCGCTCAACGTGTCTTTCACAGTCACCAATCAGAATGATTTCCAGTTTTGTGTAGCTTTGTGCCAAGAGACTCTGCAAGGCAAGCTCGAACCATTTTTGCAACCGCGGGTCGGAGGCGGTTTGCGCCCGCACTGGCATCAATACTGAGACCAGATCGTCTTGTGTGTCACTGGAAAATTCTTTCATAGCAGGAAAGCGTTGTTTTTTCCGGTAGCGGTATTTGTATTTCTTTGTATAAGATAGTGAAACAGGTGCAGGCAGGATCTAGCGGGATTATGACAACGGCAAAAGGTGCGATTTTCGTGGTTTCAGCTCCTTCGGGCGCAGGCAAGACGAGTCTGGTCAAGCGCATAGTAAAGGATGTGTCAGGCATCACGGTTGCTGTATCGCACACCACACGACCCAAACGTGACGGTGATGTTGATGGTAAAGACTATCATTTTGTTGAACGCAAGGAATTTGAAGCATTGATTGCTGCTGGCGCTTTTGTCGAGCATGCGGATGTTTTTGGTAATTACTACGGTACCAGCCACGCAGCCATAGAAACCTGCCAGGCCATTGGTGACGATGTAATTCTTGAAATAGATTGGCAAGGCGCCAAACAGGTGAAGCAAGGTTTGCCTGAAACTGTATCAGTTTTCGTATTACCACCATCGAAACAGGTGCTACTTGAGCGCTTGCAAGGCAGGGGCACCGATAGTGAAGAAGTGATCGCACGCAGAACGGCTGAAGCAGTTGATGAAATGCGTCATTTGCAGGAAGCCGACTATCTGTTGGTTAATGATGATTTTGAGGTGGCTTTTACAAATTTTACCGCCATAATCACGGCAGTCAGGCATGGTACAGCGAGGCAAATGCTGCAGCACAAAGAAATGATTGACGAGTTGATTGGCTGATCAGCTCTTCTGCTGCTGCAATCTAACTCTGTTTAGCGGTTCAGAAGCGTTTGGTACATAAGCTTGGTATATACGGTGACTTTAGGGGTTGCCGTGACCGCTTGAGCCGCGAAATACCGGTGAGCGAAATACTGGTAAATATCGGTGTATGGAAATCCTGCATACCGTATTTAACCAATTTTTTACCGAATTACGCACTGTTCACCTCCAAAACGCCTGCTTGGCAGTAAAATCGCTTTGAAGCAGTTATACTCAGCGTATATATCGTTTAATTCCTACAGGGTAGTGATTTATGGCACGTGTCACCGTTGAAGATAGTCTTGAGAAAGTGGGTAACCGCTTTGATCTGGTTCTGATTGCATCAAAACGAGCTCGCAACCTGTCGCTGGGTGCTGAGCCATTGCTGCCGACAGATAACGATAAGCCCTCAGTAATTGCGCTGCGTGAAATAGCCGAGGGCCTGATAGGTGAAGATATACTTCATGAAGCGCCATTGCCGCCGCCTAGTCCTGTACAGCCGGTTATCTACGAAAAAGATTTGCGCGAAGATTTCTAAATCATTTCTGCTTTTTGTGTAATTTCTTTGTGGAATGATTTTGTTTAGTTGCCTGTTCCTTGGCGTCGCAGGCACTCCATTGTTAAATTGTGCGATTTTCTATACAGTCTGATTGCCCTTGTGACGCTAAATATCCTGTATCGATAGTGTTGGTTTGGGTGATCCGTAACCGTTGTTTGCCCAAGCATAGTAAACAGGCAGCAGCTCCTATGGCAGCTCGCTGGTGTAACCGTGCACCGAGCTGCCAGCAAACAGGTAGCAACGTTCAAAGTAAGTGGGTATCGCGTGAGTAGCGATCGCAAGGCTGGAAAAAAGAAAAAGTCTGCTGCAACCACGGGTTCATCTGCAGCCCGGTCCGGGCGTTCCAGTGGTGTATCTCGTAAAACAGTTAAGACCCCTTCCTCTCATTTGCAAGCCGCTTCAGTCAGCGCTTCAGTGAGTAATCCCTGTTCAGATAGTAAGCGCCCGGATGACTCAGCAGCAGCCTCTTCAAGAAAAATATCGGGTGAAAAAAAGCATACCCCATCCAGGGCAAATGTAGCTGCAACCCCGGCCGTAGATTCCTCCCAGGTAGACGAAGAAGTGATTACCTATGCCGAATTACGGCAGCGTCTGCAGGGCGAATTTTCGGATGACGGACTCGAAATCATTGATCTGGCCTACGAAGTAGCCGAGCGCTCGCATGAAGGCCAGACGCGGCAATCAGGCTTGCCCTATATTACTCATCCTCTGGCGGTAGCTGCGATTGCCTTCGAAATGAAGCTTGATTACAGCAGCATCGCTGCTGCGTTGTTACATGATGTGCTCGAGGATACGTCGACAGACAAAGCTGCTTTGCAGTCGTCGTTTGGCAATGAAATTACCGAGATCGTGGATGGCCTGAGTAAGCTCAACAAAACCGAATTTCGCACGCGTGAGCAGGCGCAGGCGGAAAGTCTGCGAAAGATGTTGCTGGCGATGGTTTCGGATATGCGTGTAATCCTGATCAAGCTGGCTGATCGATTGCACAATATGCGTACTCTGGGTTCGCTAGTGGCCGAGAAAAAACGTCGTATTGCTCGCGAAACACTGGAGGTCTATGCACCGATAGCCAATCGTTTGGGCTTGAACAATATCAAGGTTGAGTTAGAGGAGCTTGGATTTGCGGCATTGAATCCGCGGCGCAAGGTTCTATTGGAGGCGATTATCGCCAAGGCCCAAAAGGACAATAGTTATGCGATGCGCCAGTTAATTACGCGTATCGAGCAAAATCTTGATGACATGAGTATCAAGGCGCAAGTGTTTGGCAGGCAAAAAAGCGCCTACAGTTTTTACCGCAAAAAAAAGGAAAAACAGGTCCAGTTCGGCGAAATTCTTGATATTTTTGCATTGCGCATTATTGTCGATACCGTTGATGAGTGTTATCGCGCGCTGGGTGTCGTGCACCATCTTTACTTGCCAACACCATTTCGCTTCAAGGATTTCATCGCCGTACCCAAAGAAAATGGCTACCAGTCTTTGCACACTGTGTGTCAAAGCGAACAAGGCGTACCCATAGAGGTGCAAATTCGTACCAGAAGCATGGATCAGCTGGCTGAGTCAGCCGATGCGGCGCACTGGATCTACAAAGATGGCGAAGCCAATGCGGCTGAGCACAGGGCTCGCAACTGGATGTCAGGGCTGCTGGAGCTGCATAAAAGTACGTCTGACAGTCATGAATTTATTGACCAGGTCAAGGTAGACCTGTTCCCACGAGACGTATTTGTATTTACACCGAAACGCAAGATTATCCAGCTTCAGTCAAAATCAACTCCGGTTGATTTTGCATTTGCGGTGCATTCCCAGGTAGGTAATCGATGTGTAGCTGCTTATGTCGATAACAAGCTGGTGCCACTGGGCACAGAATTAAAGTCCGGTCAGACTGTCGAGATAAAAACTTCGAGCACGTCCAATCCCAATCCCATGTGGCTTAATTTTGTTGTTACGGCCAAGGCACGCTCGGCAATCCGGCACTATCTGAGAAATCTGGACAGAAAACAGGCTCGTGATTTTGGTGAGCGTTTGTTGAATCGCGCTTTGTCCCGATACGAGCTGGACCTTGAAGCACTGCCGGCCAAAGTACTGGAGACACTAAACTCTGAATTTCGCTTTCAAAGTAATGATGAGCTCTACATAGACTTGGGTTTGGGTAACCACATGCCCAGCCGTATTGCCGAGCGATTGGTGAACGTGCTCAATGGTACCGAGGATCTGCAAAGCCATAGGGTCGATGAGATCCCGCCCCTTTATATTGAGGGCGAAGAAGGTTCGGTGCTTTCCTTAGCCACGTGTTGCCGCCCGATTCCCGGTGATGAGGTGGATGGCATTATCACCGCCGGTCGTGGTGTTGTGGTGCACCGCTCGCGCTGCAAAAATCTCGGGCGTATGAAGCGTCGCCGTGAAGAATGGGTACATGTTGCCTGGCCGATTGAAACCCGTGGCGACTATCAAAGCTCGATTCTTGTTTTGGTGAAAAACCATCGTGGTGCACTAGCTCGCGTATCGACAGTAATTTCCGGTGCGAACTGTAATATCGATGGTATTAATTTCGATAATCAGGGCGAGGACCATATCAACATCCAGTTTATTATCAGCGTGAAAGACCGCCAGCAGGTCGCTAAATTGATACGTCGCTTACGCAATCTGGGTACGGTCGATAAGGTGACCCGCGAAACCTGAGCGCCTTATGCCGCCGGCAGGCATTTGCGCATTAAACCTCAAACCGTTTTAATTTGCGGTCTGGATAGCAGTACAATGGGGCCCGCTATGACAGCACGTTCCCCGTCAAAAACCAAAAAAGCTTCGCGAGCCGACACACCGGCAGCATCGTCGCTGGATCAACTGGCGATTACACAATTGAACGGAGTAGGTGACAAGGTTGCCGCCAAGCTTTCCGGTTTAGGTATTTTGACCGTTCAGGATGTGCTGTTTCACCTGCCTATGCGCTATCAGGATCGCACCCGTATCCGTCAAGTGGGTACGTTGCTAGCGGGTGAAGAAGTGATGGTAGAGGTAGAGGTAGATGTATCGGAAGTTGTGATACGTCGTCGCCGTTCTTTGCTGTGCCGGGTTTCCGATGGCACAGGTTCGTTGACCTTGCGTTTTTTCCATTTTAGCCAAAAGCAGGCAGCAAGCCTCGCGCGCGGCACCCGCATACGTTGCTTTTCTGAAGTGCGCAAGGGGCCGGCTGGGCTTGAAATGGTGCACCCGGAATATACCTTTGTGCGCGAATCTGAATCGTTGCCGGACAGTCTGACAGCGTTCTACCCGGCAACAGACGGTGTCAATCAACTGATGCTGCGCAAGCTCACAGACCAGGCACTGGGTCTGATGGAAAAACGCAGCCCGGCAGAATTACTACCGCAGGATTCTGAAGCACTGGCCGGTTACCCGAATCTTGCTACAGCGCTTAAAACTGTGCATCGCCCACCCGCAGGTATTGACGTCGATTCATTGCTTGATGGTAGCCATGTTGCTTTGCAGCGACTTGCCATTGAGGAGCTGGTCGCACACCGCCTTGGGCTATTGCAACAGCGTTTGCGTCGACGGGACAATCAGTCCGCCGTGATTGCTCCGGCTGGTGACCTGCTTGAGCGATTGATTGCAAGGCTTGGTTTCCCTTTGACCGGTGCGCAGGCACGTGTTACGGCGGAAATCCGTGAGGGTATGCGCAGCGCATCACCGATGTTACGCCTACTGCAAGGTGATGTCGGTGCTGGCAAGACGGTGGTGGCAGCTGCTGCTGCGGCACTGTGTGTCGAGTCCGGAATGCAGGTTGCGATCATGGCACCAACCGAAATTCTTGCTGAACAGCATTTGCTCAACTTTACCGAGTGGTTTGAGCCTTTGGGTGTTGAGGTTGGCTGGTTAAGTGGCAAACTCGGTGCGCGCGCAAGACGCGATGCTATTGAGGCTATTGCATTAGGCAGAAGTGGCATTGTAGTTGGAACCCATGCCTTGTTTCAGCAGGATGTCGAATTCAGTAACCTTGGTCTTGCCATTGTTGATGAACAGCATCGCTTTGGTGTGCACCAGCGTATGGCGCTGAGGAACAAGGGGGTTGCCGGGCAGGTGCCGCACCAGCTGATCATGACAGCAACGCCAATTCCACGCACACTGGCGATGACAGCCTACGCCGATCTTGATCTTTCTGTGCTGGATGAACTGCCACCGGGTCGAACACCGGTGAACACGGTAGCGGTCGAATCATCACGACGCGGCGAAGTAGCCACAAGAATTGCCGCCGCGATCGCCGAGGGCCGGCAGGTTTACTGGGTTTGTACCTTGATCGAAGAGTCGGAATCACTGCAGGCAGAGGCTGCAGAGGATACCAGTCTGTGGTTACAGGAATCCATGCCGCAAGTTCGAACCGGTCTGGTGCATGGTCGATTGAAATCGCAGGAAAAAGAACAGGTAATGTCCTTGTTCAAACAGTGTCAGCTTGATTTACTGGTTGCAACTACGGTGATAGAGGTTGGCGTTGATGTGCCCAATGCGTCGCTAATGGTAATCGAGAATGCCGAGCGGCTGGGATTGTCGCAACTGCATCAATTGCGCGGGCGTGTCGGGCGTGGTGCAGCCGCCAGCACTTGCATACTGCTGTACCAGGCGCCGCTCACTAAAACTGCCCATGAGCGGCTCGATATCATGAGAAACACCAACGACGGGTTTGTGATCGCTGAGAAGGATTTGTCATTACGTGGCGCGGGTGAGGTGCTGGGAACTCGTCAGACGGGTGCCGCCGATTTTCGAATCGCTGATTTGAGTCGTGATGCTGATCTTCTGGGTGTTGTGACTGTGCTGGCTGACGGGGTGCTGGATTCACCGGCTGGAGTTGCAGCACTGATTCGGCGCTGGATAGGTGATGAGCGACGAGAGTATGGGGCTGTTTGAGTCGCGATTCAGTCAATATCGCGTTTTTCACCGGCGTGTTATTCCCTGGCCTTTTGCAACCACTGAGCAAGAAGCAGAGGCAAGGCGATCAAGGTTCCTGTTATTGCGCCATAGAGGTGTGAGTTAACAACGACTTTGCCACCGGCAACGGATTCACTTCCCGGCATGGCACCGAATTGCTGTTCCCAGAACAATTTCAGGCAAACTACCAGTAACAGCGCCGCTGCATTAATCGGAAAGCGTCTTAAATCAGCAATGGCACCGGCGAGAATCAGGCCGTGCAGAGTACCGGAGAAACCCACATACCAACCGACATCGGGATCCAGAATATACAGCCCGATGCCTACACCAAGAGAACTGACCAAAATGATCACTGTCCATTCAAGTGGATTGAAATTCTCCCAAACCAACAGCACGACCAATATCAGTCCGGCAAGATTAAGCAGCAGGTGATTCCAGTTCAGGTGCACGAAATTACCCGTCAGGATTAGCCAAAAATTGCCACTTTGCAACAACTGGCGATCGAACCTTAATATCTGGTCGAGTCCAAGCAGTTGCAGGCCGATACAGATAACGGCGGTGGCTATGGCCACTTGCACAGCGCGGTTACGAAGGCTTTCTATTATTGGCATATCCGTCTGGACACGGTTTGCGATGAATATCGAGGTGTAGACAATGTTGAAGCCATGTTAAATGATCGGGTCTGCAGGTGTTTTAGCAGGTTGCGCGAAATTTGTGCCAGCCCATCAGTTTATAGCAAGGCATGCTATTCTTTTTGGTACAGAGATATTGCGGCGAACCGTGTGGAAACTGTGATCACCGCAACAATATTGATAAATACAGGAACGGCCGAACATAATTTTCATAATGCTGCGTGTCCAAGTGCAGCGTCCGGATAAGAAATTAGCAGGTACAGCAAAAAACGTCATGAACCAGATATCCATTCCCAACAAAGTTAACTTGAGCGCGCCCCTTGCCAGGCTAAACCGGGGTTTTACCCTTATTGAGATCATGGTTGTAGTAGCCATCATCGCAATACTCGGTGCTGCCGTGGTGCCGCTGGTGATGGATCGTCCGGACCAGGCGCGTCAGGTAAAGGCAAAGCAGGATATAAAATCCATGGAAGCAGCGCTTGATCTTTATCGGCTCGATAATTTCAACTACCCCTCGACCGATCAGGGGCTTGAAGCGCTTGTGCAGAAGCCCACCGGTGATCCGGAGCCAGCCAATTGGAAAGATGGTGGATATCTCAAGCAGGTATCCAAAGACCCTTGGGGCCGTGATTACATCTATATTAGTCCGGGCGAGACGGGCGATTTCGATATTATTTCACTCGGACGTGATGGTCAGGAAGGCGGCAGCGGCTATGACAGTGATCTGAGCCAGCTATCAGAATAGATCGGGAGTTGCGAGCAAGTCAGCAATCGGTACCTGAGCGCTACTTGCAGGCGATATCACCTTGATAATCAATCAGTCAGGCCGCAACAAGCAGCGCCATCGGTCGAAACGGATGCCCGGGGTTCTTTACTGGGGCTTGCCAGGTTTGCCAAGTATACGAACAGCCAAGCGTTTAACTACCCAACAGGGGTTTACGTTACTCGAATTGATGGTGGTGATTGTGATCATTGCGGTGTTGGCTGGCTTCGTAACGGTTAACCTTAACCTGCGAAATACGCCTAAAAGCATTCGTGAGGAAGCGACAAGACTCGGATTTCTGATGCAGATTGCGTCCGAACAGGCAACGTACGCCAAAGCACAGCTGGGGATACGGTTTCATCCTGAGGACTACGAGTTCTATTTTCTGGCACCGGATGAAAAGGGTAACCAGACCTGGCAGATTCTCGAAGACAAGCGTTTGAAATTCCATGGAAGCCAGGAGGAATTGGAATTCCAGGTAGATCTCTCGGGTGTGCCAATTGTGCTTGAGCCGCTGCAGGACGAGTTAGCTGGCCTGGGTGAGGAAACTGAACTGAAGCCACACGTCATGTTTCTTTCTAACGGTGAAATCATGCCGGACTTTTCTGTTGTCGTCGCTGATGAGGAGGCGCGTTATCGCCACCAGGTGTATTCCGGTATTGAGCTTCCGGTTGTCGTGGAGCAGCTCGAATGAGTGCGGCTGAGTCAGGCAAGAGGCGTCTCCAGCGAGGCTTTACGCTACTGGAAATGATGGTTGCCATGACTATTCTGGCGGTGGGTATGGGGGCAATAATCAAAGCCTCTGCAGGTTCCGCCCGTAACGCATCGATTTTGCGTGACAAGGAAGTGGCACGTTGGGTTGCGCTTAACAAGCTCACAGAAATGCAGGTGCTGCAGGAATGGAGTACCAAAGGTAAAAAGGGCGAGGTGAACATGCTTAATGCAACCTGGTACTGGAGTACCAGAATACAGAATGTTCAGGATCCTGACCTTCGTCGTATCGATGTGGAGGTTCGGCGTGACCCATCAACCGAATCTTACGTTTATTCCATCACCGGATTTATCGGGAATCCGGAAATCGTGTCTACATTCTAGTGCCTCTACACTACGCAAAACAGCTTGTGCCCGGGCCAGGAAGCGGCCGCCAAAACGGGTTTACACTGTTTGAGCTGTTGATCGCCATGGTGATTTTTGCCGTGCTGGGTACAACTGCCTACCAGGGATTGTTCCAGACACAGCGCATCAAGGACCGGGTGCTGGAGAGCAGTGATCGATTAGCCGAATTACGCAGCGCTTTTTACTGGATATCGGATGATATGGCGCAGGTAATCAATCGCCCGGTCAGAGGCTCACTTGGTAGTCTGGAGCCCGCGCTGCAATTCAGTGAGGCGGGAGATGCGATGCTGACATTTACGCGAGCTGGCTGGACGAATCCGGCCGCTGATGCGTTGCCGCCGCGTTCTAATCTTCAGCGCGTTTCCTATCTGATCGAAGGTGACCGTTTTTTACGTCAGTACGATTATCATCTGGATCGCGTGGATGATGAGTCAGGAAAACTCCGTCGTTTGATGAGTGGTGTAGATTCGATCAGCATGCGGTTCCTTGATATAGAAGGTGGTTGGCATGACCAGTGGCCGCCTGCCAATATCGAGCAGGAAAATGAAAATCGGATGCCGCGCGCTATAGAATTTGAATTTGAACTGAATTCCTTCGGTTCTGTAACCCGTTTGTTTGCATTGCCTGGCTGATTGTCATGTCTATAAAGTGCAGTCACTACAGGTATTTACAACAACATGTTGAAATCAAGATCAGAAAATCGACTCGAATGTTGCCATCAAAGGTGATCGACATGTCCGTGCCGGGATCTCAACGAGGCATTGCAGTAATAACCGTACTGCTGGTAATAGCCCTGTCGACAATAACTGTTGCTTCCATGACCGGGCGCCAGCAAACGGATATCAGACGCGAACAAAATGAAGCCGGTATTCAATTAGCGCGCTCGCTTGCCATCAGCGGCGAGCGATTTGCCGCAGCGGTTCTGTATCGCGACTTTCAGGCAGGTGATCGGGAAAACACGGATTCGCTGGAGGATGACTGGGCGCAGACTCTGCCGCCTGTACCCATCAACGAGGCCACGCTGTCGGGCTGTATTGTCGATATGCAGGGAAAATTTAATATCAATAATCTGGTCGATGGTGAAGGTAAGGCCAATCCCGCCTTTGTTGACCAGTTTACGCGTTTGTTACGAGTCCTCAATATCGACGCTGCCAAAGCTCAAGCAGTTGTAGACTGGGTTGACGAAGACGTGGATCCCACACTGCCTGATGGAGCTGAGGATGACTATTACTCGGGTCTGGAGCTACCTTATCGTACCGCCAATACCAGTATTTCGGGTATATCCGAGTTGCAGTTGGTCAAAGGCTTCAGTCCCGCGGTAGAAGAAGAGCGGGCGGATTACGAATTGCTGATACCCCATATAACGGCCTTGCCGGTTGCTGCCGGATTTGTGCCGCTGAATGTCAACACAGCTACGCCTGAGTTGCTATCCTCCTTAAGTGACTTCATGGAAGATCTTGGTGCTGACATGTCCCGATGGGATTCAACGGCTTACCAGGATTACCCGGCCTGCGAGAATATCTTTGATCTTGAAGCAGAAGAGGTTGAGGGCGCACTGACTGAGGAACGCGACTACACTCCTTATGTCAGTACATTGGAATTCGAGGAAGATGCCGATCCGGGTGGAGGCAGTGGTGAGTTGATTGCAGCTCCTGGAACCATTGATGTGGTTTCACGTTTCTACCAGGTGCGGATAGATATAGCGATGGAAGGTGTCAACGTTTCACAGTACACGCTGATGGAGCGTGACCCGGAAGGCAAGGTCAAGGTAGTGGCGCGATCACGCGATGCGCTGTAGAAAAATTTTCTTAACAGAAAGAATATCGAAAAATCGCTGCCGGCAATGGCTGGCATAACATTTGGCAATTTGCCGTTGTAAGGAATTGTGGCTAAAGAGTGCATCATATATTTGCCTGAAGTCGGAGTTGACCACTTGTTGTGGGCAAGCAGTGACGGTGAAGGCAAACTGGCATCAACGACTGAATCGGGTTCATTCAAGGACGCGGCTGCAGCGGTGCGCGGGCGCAAATCGATTGTTGTGGTGCCCGGTGATTCTGTCTTGCTGGCTGAAGCTAATTTGCCGGGTAACTCATCGCGTGCACAGCAGGCAATACCTTTTGCGCTGGAAGATCAGGTTGCAGATGACATAGAAAACCTCCACTTTGCTGTTGGTAAACGTGACAAGGACAACAACTATCCGGTAGCGATTATCAATCGTGAAACCATGGAAACACTGCGTGAGCAGTTTGATGCCGTTAATTTGCGGCCTACGGAGCTCGTGCCAGAGATTCTTGCTCTGCCAAAGCTCGATCCGGCCAGTAGCGGCCCGGTTTGGAGTGGTCTGGTTGATGAGGCAAAAACGGTGGTCCGTCTGAATGGATTCCGTGGTTTCGCGGCCGATACTGACACGGCCGAAATCATGCTCAACGGTGCACGGCAGGAATATGAAGAAGAGTTTTCTCGCGGTATGTTGTTGTTTCATACGGCTGCTGAGATCGACGAACCGCGTGTTCAGGATCTGGATATCGAAACCCGGGCATGCGACAGCCGGCTTGAGCTTTATGCGACCGGCTTGTCCACTTCTCCGCGCATCAACTTATTACAAGGTGAATTCAGTTATCGACAGGAACTGAATCTCGCCTGGAAACCATGGATGTGGACCATGGTGCTAGGAACCGTTCTGCTAGCCACATTCTTCGCATCAAAACTGATGGATAGCCAGCGACTGGCGAATCGCGAGGCTCAATTGCAAGATCGCATTACACAGGTCTGGACCGAAACCTTTCCGTCTGTCAAAGCCAGGCGCCCGGTTGCGCAAATGAAATCACGCCTGCAGGCTCTGGGTGGCGCAGGCCCGACCGGTGGCTTCACCAGCGATCTGGCGATCATTGCCGCCGCCTTTGCTACTCAGCCCAAAAGCTCTATCAATTCCATCGGCTATCGGCCTGGTCGCTTTGACCTTGATGTATCAACTGATGCACTGCCGAGTCTGGATAAGTTGAAAACGGAAATCGAAAAAGCCGGCACTCTGACCATGAACGTGCAATCAGCTCGCAGGCAGAAGGACGTTGTACGAAGTACGATTCGTCTGGAGGCGGTTAAATGAAGGATTGGTATCTGGCCAAACCCGCACGCGACCGCATGATTATTCTGGCGGTGGCTTTCCTGGCGTTGGTCACCATGTTATACGTGCTTGTCTGGCACCCAATGTCAACTCGCATGGAGCAGCGTCAACAGAACATTGTGAATGCTGAGACCAACCTGGAATATATGCTTGAAGGACAGGCAAGAATACGTGCGGCCGGTGGTGGTGCCAGCCAGCAACAACTCACCAGCGATAAAGCACCTTACCTACTGGTTGACGAGCTTATACGCAAGGCCGGTATCAAGCTTCCGGAACGTGTCGAGCCCACGGGAAAAGATGGTGCACGTGTGCAATTCTCGGAAGTGGAGTTCGATAAACTCGTTGCTGTCATTGCTGAATTGGAGCGCTACGGTCTGAATGTGTCGACTATGAACATCAGTCGAAAATCAAACGGCATTGTCAGTGCCCGTTTTAACATGGAGCGTGGTTAGATGTTTCGTGTTATCAGATTGGTCCTTCTTGGCATAATCGCTTATGTCGTTTCAGTGGTCTGGTTGTTTCCGGCCGCACCCGTAGTTGCTCGTCTGCAGCCGCAAATACAACCTGTACAGGTCAGTGGCGTGGATGGTCGTTTGTTCAAGGGTACCGCGAACAACGTGCGCTATGCGGACGACCTGTTGCCGCTGGAACTGACCAATCTGGAATGGCGTTTAATGCCGCGTAAAATTTTCGCAGCTGCGGCAGGTGTTGGCTTCAGTTTCAATGCCTATGGTGGCGCTGGTACGGGTGAATTCTCTCGCTACATCAGTGGAGACATGGCGGTTTCAGACTTCAATTTTAAAGGTCCGGCCAAGGGACTGGAACCACTGCTGCCGCTTCCGATTGCCCAGTTCAATGGCAATCTGGAAGCGCAACTCGATAGCGTGACCATTGAAAACCAGCTGTTGAAATCCATGGACGGTGAATTCAAATGGCAGGACGCCAGACTGGAGTCTCCCGTTGCGGCCTTTCTTGGCAACGTCGATTTGACCATTGAACCGGCTGGTGAAAATCGACATCGGGGCGTTATCAATGCCAATGGTGGTGAAATTGAAATAAGTGGTTCGGTTGAGATTGCCCTGAATGGCGATTTCCAAAGCAATGTGTTGATCACCCCTACTGACAAGGCTACCCCCGAGCTACTTAACGCTATTCGCAGTTTTGCACGCCCGGAACGAGACGGCCGCTACCGCTTGCAGCGTAACGGTAATGTTAATCGTCTGCTCTAGCCAAACGCCTGGCTGTCGCTGACCGGTGGCTGGTAAGTGTCAGATCGGTAAACAGCTGCAACGTTGTCAGTTCTCACCGTTTGGCAATGTACAGGTAAACAAATGCCAAAAAGCTGTGAAATACCGTGTCTATGCGCGACATCGTGCCCGTCTTGGTTTACTTTCCATCATGAAGAACCAGAACGTTTTCAACGGGTAGATTTTTGCTGTCCGCGACTGTTCTACGACTGTTCTACGACTGTTCTACCTGTGGGGTCAAGATTTTTGTGACATGTCCGATACTTTCTTAAAGAAACCCGTGAAGCCTATTCCGATGCCCCGGAACTGCCTGCAATGAGCATGACGCCTGTAGACCTTCCTGAACTGACCAGTCAGTGCCTGGTGCTGGCAAGGCTTGCAGGTGAGAGAATTCTGGCAATTTATGAAGAGGGTGATGTCGAGGTAGTGCGCAAGGCTGACGAAACGCCCTTGACCAAGGCAGACCTTGAAGCTCATAAAATCATCGAATCAGGGTTGCAGAAGCTTGCTTACTCTGCCCCCATCCTTTCAGAAGAATCTGCAGCGATTGCCTTTAGCGAGCGAACAGGCTGGACTACTTACTGGCTGGTTGACCCCTTGGATGGCACTCGTGAGTTTATTCGTCGAAGTGGTGAATTCAGCGTCAACATTGCCTTGATACATAACGGTGAACCCATTGTCGGGGTGGTTTATGCACCCGTGCTCAAAGTGGCCTACTACGCTGCCCGCGGCCAGGGTGCATGGAAACAGTTGGACAATCAGTCAGCTGTCAGAATTCATGTAAGGGAGGTGCCAGAGGACTCCGTTATTGTGGCTCGCAGTCGATCACCGCAGACAGGGCCGATGATGAAACGATTTCTGGACAATGTCGGTTCCCACCAGGAACTACCCATGGGGAGTGCCTTGAAATCGTGCCTGGTTGCAGAAGGTGCTGCAGATGTATACCCGCGGCTGGGTCCAACATCCGAGTGGGATACCGGTGCAGCGCAATGTGTGGTCGAAGAGGCTGGAGGTCATATTCGAGATCTGAACATGAATTCGCTTCGCTATAACACCCGTGACTCGCTGATTAACCCGCATTTTCTGGTTTTTGGCAGTCAACGTCGTAACTGGGCTTCCTATTTACCCGATGATCTGTCCCTCTATCCGGTCTAGGCCAGTCCAGTCGCTCGCCACTCTGGCCATCTGAGAATCGGTTTGACCGGTATTTTAACTACGACATGGCAACCTCAAGGGTCTGTGTGATGTTGCGTCAATGCGGTATCATCAAGCTCAAGGAAAAAGCCTCAGACTGTCAAGGTTGCTATGTATCTTACCCCGCAAGAAGCTGAACTCGCATTCTATGACGCGATGGAACGCAATGATGTAGATGCCATGATGGGTGTCTGGCTGGATAACGACACCATTGTCTGCGTTCACCCGGGAGCCAGTCGCTTGCAGGGTGTAGGTGAGATCAGGGCAGGATTTGCGCAGATGTTTGAAGAGCCAAGTCCGATGATGGATTTCACTCTGTCTGATATGCGCTGTCAGCATGTTGGCGATCTGGCCATACATACTGTACGCGAAGAAATTCTTGTCGACGGTCAGCTGGCTACAGTGATGCTGGCGACCAATATCTACCAGAAAACCGATGCCGGCTGGCTTATGATGCTGCATCATGCCTCACCCGAGCTTGATGTTGAAGTCGATGATTTTGATTTCACGCTCGATAACACGGTTCCGATGCTGCTGCACTAGGCCCGATAGTTACCCAATCCAATAGATACCCAATCCAATATTTACCCAATCCAATAGATAGGCTGCTTCTGGCCTACACTCCTGTTATGACTATACAAAGTGTCATTTCAGAAAGTGACCCGTTTGACGAAGTGTTGCTGCGTGAGGGCAAGATTACGGTTACCAGCACACGGCTGGAAATCAAGAATAAAACCTACGCCTTGAAATACATCTCGACGGTCAAGCTAACCGAAAGCCACCCACCCAGGGCTGAAGCTGCGATAGTGTTGGTGACCTCTGTAGTCGCCATCTTAGCCCTCATGGCGTACATGATTGCGGGAAAGATCACCCAGTCTGGTTTTTATGTTTATCTGGTGCTGGCTCTAACAGCATTTGTCATTGGCGCTCTCATTTTCTGGCTGGACCCGTCGAAATTCACGCTGGAACTTAAACTCGTCAGTGGCGAAAAAGTCGAGATCAAGAGTAAGTCCGAGCGACATATCCATCGCGTTCATCGTGCGCTGTCTTCATCGCTGGCCATGAACCGCCTGTCACCGGTGGGGCTACAATCGGAAGCGGTTCCTGAGAACCCGTTTGCTGAACATGTCTGATAATGTGTTTCTTGTCGTCAGGAGTCCCTACCGATGAGCTTCTCTCATACACTGGCGGTCATTGTGCTGTTTCTGGCGCTGGGTACCTGGTTTTTTGACAAGGAGTTAAAGCGTAAAGAAGCACGCTGTGTCACCATTTGTGATTCTTTTCGTGGAGTCGGTTCAGAAACCGATATTGAAGTTAATGGCGATCCATCATCACAATCGGGTTTTGGCAACAGGCGTCACCAGATGCTGGGCAAGTGTGAGTGTGATACCGAAGGCGAATAACTGTCTGAAAGTCTGACTTGCCGAATTCGCAATTTCTGGCTGCGATTGCGATCTCTATTGCAGTAGCGATCTTTATTTCCAAATTAAACCGAAGCTGTACGCGCAGTGCTGAGTAAGCGGTAGGGAATCAGTGCCGCCAGCGCCACCAACCATTTCACCATCAGATCTGTCGTCGCCCACTGCATCCAGGGTTGAGCGCTGCCTGCAAAGGCAAGTAGAAAAAACAGGAAAGTATCAAGCACGGTGCTAAATACGGAAGACGCCAGTGGTGCAATCCACCAGCTGCTCTGGCGCAGGCGGTCGAAGATTGAAACGTCACACAACTGTGCCACCAGAAATGCGAGTCCTGAGGCTGCTGCAATCCTTGGGTCAGCAAAATATAACGATGCCATCACACCGACCACGAAACCAACGTAAATAATTTTACGAGCAGCTGCTGCACCAAAATGTCGGTTGGTCAGATCGGTAACCAGAAAGGCAAAGGGGTAGGTGAGGGTGCCCCAGACCAGCCATTCGTTAATCGGGATTGCCACCAGAATGTTAGAGGCGACCAGAATGACAGCCATGGCAATAACGGGAAGCAGTAGTTGTTTGACTGAAATATTCATTGATAGCGCTTCATTGATGACGCCCCTTCATTGACAGGCAATGAGGTGCGGTTGCTTGCAGTGGCTGGTCTTGTAGCCTGGTAGGTTACAACGGAAACTCCGGGAGCTTTCCGATAGCTGATCATTATAAAGCAGCCGCGGCAGGGCTGTCCTGTTCGCCAAGCGTCACCGGTTTGCGGCTGGCTTGCCTGACTGGTTAAGTATGACCAGCAGTACAGCTACCAATAACAACACGCTCGCCGGGTAGAAAAGCAATGGCGGTACCTCATTGTAAAGAACAAAGCCTGCAATGGCTGCGACGATAAATTGCGACATGATGGCAATGGATACAGTCTGTCCGCGCAGTTGCTGCATGGCATAGTTAAACGCGGTGTGGCCGATTACGGTAGATACCAGGGCAAGGCCCAGGATCATTGACAGGTTATAGAGTGAATAGCTGTGGAAGGGTGACGAAAACAGGCAGGCTAACAATACCGTGCTGATTCCGGCAACCAGATAAACCGGCACAATATACAACCAGACACTTGCAAGGCTTGCATAGCGTCTCGCCACGGTCAGGTAGAGTGCGAAGAGTAACATCGAGATAAATGACACACCGTCACCCAACAGATAGTCCTTGCTGATCGTAAAGTCGTTGATTGTCAGCATCAGCATTCCACTTATGGCCAGTACCGTTGCGATGATCTCCGGTCTTTGCAGGCGCTCGCCAAACTGCCAGAACATCAGAAATGGCATAACCAATGGCACCAGACTGACAATCAGCGTCGCGTTGGCGGCGGTAGTCAAACGTGCCCCCACCACCCAGGCAATAAAGTGAATCCCCAGAACCAGCCCCGGTAACAGTGATCTTTTGAATACTAGCGCGTAGCTGGAATCACCATAGCGCTTTCGTTGTTGCAAATACACAGGCAGTAAAACCAGGCCTGCGATCAGCACCCTGAAGCCTGCCAGCATGGCCGGGGCTTCAGTACTTTCGCGGATAAAAACAAATGACAGGGCAGTAGCGATGACACCGATGACGAGTACGGCACTTACCTTGATCATGTTGCTGTTTTCTTACTCGTTTTGTTTCGAGCTGCGTGCTTGTCATACGCCGGGTAGTCGTAATCGAAAATCAACGGCGCATGATCGGAAAAACGTTTGTCCCGGTAAATACGCGTACTACGTATTTTGCCGGAAAAACCCGGGCTGCAAACCTGGTAGTCAATGCGCCAGCCAACATTTTTATCCCAACAGGCACCACGATTGGACCACCAGGTATATTGATGTTCTTTCTGTGGTAGTTCGCGGAATGCGTCGATAAAACCGACCTTGTTAACCAGATTATCTATCCATGCGCGTTCCTCTGGTGTAAATCCCGGGCTTTTCAGATTACCGCGCCAGTTATGAATGTCGGCTTCAGAGCGAGCAAGATTCCAGTCGCCACAAACCACCAGTTCACGGCCTTCGGACACAAGCGACTGCAAGTGAGTCTGAAAGATTTTCAGTACCTTGAGCTTGAAGTTTTGCCGTGCGTCACCTGATGATCCGGATGGTAGATACACCGATATAACCGAGAGACTGCCCACCCGGACCTCCAGATAGCGGCCTTCCTGATCTATAGCCTTGTGTCCCATGCCGCGAATAACCTGGTCGGGCTCGACTCGGCTGTATATAGCCGTGCCGCTGTAGCCTTTACGTTCCGCATCATGGTAGAAACAGTGGAATTTGGCGGGATGAAAGACTTTATCCTGCAACTGATCCTGCTGTGCTTTGGTTTCCTGAATACAGACGAAGTCAGCCCGTTGGTACCGCAGCCAGTCAAAGAAGCCTTTACGGGCAGCTGCTCTGATGCCATTGGCGTTAAGTGAAACAATTCTCATTTTTTCATGATAGCGCTGTGATTTGTACTGAGAAAAGACTTTTGGCAGAGATCATATTGAGATGTTCTGCAGAAAACCACTAGCGGGCGTTAACTGCTTCTTGCGACTGCCGATAGATAGTGTACAGCGCAATCCGGCACCTGTACGTAAGTTTACGATATGAGTGTTTTATCAGTTAAAAATATGAAATGCCGCGGATTAAATATCCCGGCCGCCAGTCTGACAGCTACAACGTTGCTAGTGGCAACGATGATATCTGCGTTTGTGCAGGCAGAACCTGTTTATCGTCTTCAGGAAGGATCAGAGGTTATCTATCAAGACAGGGCTCCAAGTTCTGCGCAGGACGGTGGTCACTCGATATTGAACAAGCAAGGGGTTGTTCTACGCCAGGTGCTCAGCCGCGAAGAGAGACGTGTTGCCAGAAAGCGCGCTGAAGAAGTGCGCTTATCGAAAATACGTGACCGCGCTCTTTTAGCCACGTTTACTACCGAACAAGACCTTATCCGCACACGTGACGATCGCATGGGCATGATTGATGGCCTGATCAGCCGACTGGATGACCGCATCCTTATTCTGTCAGATCGTCTTCAAGTGCTGGAAACACGCATTGTCAATTTTGAAGATGAAAAGGGTGAAGGTAATGCGCCCCAGTCACTCTACGTTGAAAAACAGAGCATCCAGCGTAATATTGAGAATGCCTGGACACTGATTGACGCAAAGGCGGTAGAGCGCAAGACGTTGGTCGACAAGTTTGATGACGACTTGCAGCGCTACCGCGAGCTTCGTGCCGAGCGAACTGCTGAACGATCTGATTAGACCGTTCTTTCCAGGTACGCCCGCTTACAACCTTATAAGTGTGCCAACACCCTGATCAGTAAATAATTCCAGTAACACGGCGTGTTCCACCCTGCCATCGATAATCTGTACGACACGAACTCCCTCGCGCAAAGCATCCATGGCGCACTGAACTTTTGGTAGCATACCGCCAGCAATGGTTCCATTGCTGATCAGCTCGTTTATTTCGTTTTCACCCAAACCGGTTAACAGCTCTCCCTGGCTATTCAGAATGCCGGGTGTATTTGTCAACAATAAGAGTCGTGTGGCTTTTAATGCGGCGGCAATGCCGCTGGCAGCAAGGTCAGCGTTGATGTTGTAGCTCATGCCATCATGGCCAACTCCGACCGGGGCAATGACCGGAATGAAGTTATCCTTGATAAGGGCATCCAGAATGGCGGTATCGATGGCATCTACCGTACCGACATAACCCAGCTTGCTGATACTGTCGGCGGTGCTATCACTGGCGCTTGCGGGGTTGCTAGCTGATTCACTGGCTGGTTTGCTGGATGAATCGCTGCTTGTTTGCAGTGGAATGGCCTGAATCAGTTTTCCATCTTTGCCGGTCAGGCCCACTGCCTGTCCGCCAGCCTGGTTCAACAGATTGACGATGCTCTTGTTGACATGGCCGCCCAGAACCATTTCCACCACTTCCATGGTTTCCCGGTCGGTGACGCGCATGCCGTCTATAAACTGTGATTGTTTACCAAGCCGCTCCAGCATGTTGCCTATCTGTGGCCCGCCACCGTGTACAACGACCGGGTTCAGGCCGACTTGTTTCATCAGTACTATGTTTCGGGCGAAGCTACGTTGCAGTTGTTCGTCGGTCATTGCATTGCCGCCGTATTTGACAACAATGGTCTTACCGCTAAACCGCTGTATGTAGGGTAGGGCTTCGTTCAGTACTTCAGCTGTCAGGGCAGCCGGGCGCTCAGGTGTTGCGGCTTTGTGTGAAGCCGCATTCGACGCATTTTTTTCCAAAGGAGAATCTGCCGGGTTGGAGGTTACCCGATATTAAAACGGAATTTCGATGCTCTTGTCTACCGCCTTCATGGCAGCACTGAATGAAGCCTGAATCTTTTCAATGGCTGATTCAGAGTCAGCTTCGAATCGAGCCACCAATGAGGGTGTAGTGTTGGATGCTCGAACCAGGCCCCAGCCGTCGTCATAGTCTGCGCGCAGGCCATCAATAGTGGTGATTTTCGCGCCATCGAACTTGCTTTGAGCTACGAATTTTTTCATAAATTCGTGATGTTCACCATCAACCTCAAACTTGATGGTGATTTCCGGTGTGTTTACGCTATCGGGGATTTCACCAAAAATCTCACTCGCAGGCCGTGAATCACCCGACAGTATTTCCAGCAGGCGACCGGCCGAATACAATGCATCGTCAAAGCCGTACCAGCGTTCTTTGAAAAATATATGCCCGCTCATTTCGCCACCCAGTTGAGCGCCGGTTTCTTTCATGCGTTTTTTTATGAAAGAGTGGCCGGTTTTATACATTTCCGGATCGCCACCAGCCTGAGTAATCGCTTCGGGCAGTAGTTTTGAGCATTTAACGTCATAGATTATTTTCGCACCGGGTTCACGCGAGAGAACATCCTGTGCGTAGAGAATCATTTGCCTGTCAGGCCAGATGATTTGTCCTTGATCATCAACAACACCAACACGGTCACCATCGCCATCGAATGCCAGGCCGATTTCAAGCTTGCCATCACGTACTTCCCGAATGACATCAACCAGATTTTTCTCCTTAGCCGGGTCCGGGTGGTGGTTTGGAAAATTACCGTCTACTTCGGTGAACAGTGCAACACTCTCACAACCAAGGCGTTCAAACAGCTGGGGTGCTGCAACACCCGCAACACCGTTGCCGCAATCGTAGGCGATTTTCATTGGTCTTTTGAGTTTGATGTCGCTACAGATTCGATCAAGATAAACATCCATGATTGAGGCTTCAGAACGCTCACCTTCGCCACTGACAAGGTCTCCCTTTTGCAATCTCTCATAGAGTCCTGTGATACCGTCACCGAACAATGCACCACCATCAACCATCATCTTCAGGCCGTTGTATTCGGGTGGGTTGTGACTGCCGGTTACCATCACTCCGGTACCTGTCTCAAGATGATAGGTAGCGAAATACAGGACTGGTGTGGGTACCATGCCAATGTCGATCACGTTCAGGCCGGTTGATGCGATGCCTTCACTCAACGCTTCCACCAGGGCCGGGCCGGATAGTCTGCCATCACGTCCAACCACTGCCGTCTTCTGGCCACGGGCCAGACATTCAGAACCGAAGGCACGGCCGATTTCGCGTACGTTGTCCGGTGTAAGAGCGTCAGTGACTACACCACGAATATCGTAGGCACGGAAAATAGTGGAAGGTATCGTTGTCATGTTTTAACGGCTCAGGTCTGGCTGCAGGAATCATTTCCAATTAGGACTCTTCCAGTGAGTACTAATACTGTCGTACAGGGATCAGCAAACTGCAAGTGACATTCTGTTGAATTTATTGATAGAGCTGCGCCGCAAAAACTGTACCGGATTGAGACAAGGGCTAGCTGGCTATTTGCGACCGGATGACCCGAAGCCACCTGCGCCGCGTTCGCTGGAGCTAAACTCACTGACCTGCTCAAAAGCTGCCTGAACCACCGGCACAATGACCAGCTGAGCAATACGCTCGCCCACATCGATCGTGAATTTTTCCTGGCCACGGTTCCAGCAGGATACGAACAACTGACCCTGATAATCGGAATCGATCAGGCCGACCAGATTGCCCAGCACAATGCCGTGTTTATGTCCGAGCCCGGAGCGGGGCAAAATTATGGCGGCATAAGGAGGATCAGCCAGGTAGATCGCCATGCCAGTGGGAATCAGCTCGGTGTGGCCGGGCGGCAGTTCAAGCGGTTC
>CALLOA010000066.1 GCA_938005265.1 uncultured Granulosicoccaceae bacterium | reverse complement strand
GTCGTGGCTGCCGGGTGTTCAGTCTGCACTGCGCGGTCATACTCCTTTCGCACAACCGCAAGATCCTTGTTCATTATTCGTTCAAGTATGTCGGACAAACGCGCTCCCCACTCGTTGTCGTTACCACGTGATGTATAAGGCCCGGCAATATCAATGGCTGGTGAGAAAACCGGCTGACAGTTCTCGGGCCCGCCTTCGCGTTCGATCAGGTCACGTGCAAACTGCTTGGGCGCCATACCCAGCTGTTTGACGATACCGGCAGTATCTCGAATCAACCATTCATCATTAATCTGGTCGTTTATGGCAGCACAATCAGCGATGGCTCGGACCGTAAAACGTTTACCTGTAGGTGCACCGAAGTAGCCACCACCGGTATGAGTACCCATGGTTAACAGACGATGAGACGACAGGAATCCGTCATTCTCATTACCACTCCAGATAACATCTTCGCCGGTAAGTTCGCGGTCAGGAAATTCGGCAAGCGTTGCCAATGTACTATTGATAGTATTTTGATTACCCACCGAAATACCTTCCGGCAAACGTACCGGAATGTCCGGGGCATAGTAGTGATTCAGCGTTTCAATGCCGCGGTCTTCCCAAATTTCTTTGGTGATGCCAAGAATGTAGTCCGGTAAATCCTGCCAGCGATCCGAGAAGCCTTTCATTTATAATTTTTCCGTTGGTAGAACTATAAAAAGAGTCTAATACCTTGTACTTGCTCAATGATTCTGCGCAGAAAGCACCTTGCCGGGATTGAGTATACCTTTGGGGTCCAGCGCAGCTTTTATTGCCCGCATGGCCGCCAGACTGGCAGCATTGGTATTGCGGTTGAACGTATCTAGCTTTGCTGTACCAATACCGTGTTCGGCAGAAATAGCGCCACCCATACTTTTCACACCATGTTCAACAGCTTTGCACAATTCATCCATTTCAACATCGGACCAGGGTTCCTGCCGGCCCATTGACAGGTGAACATTGCCATCGCCAAGATGTGCCAGTACTTGTAACTCGATATCACCCCGCATGCCATCAAGCCGCTTTTCAAGACCCAGCATATAACTGTCCAGCTGGCCCAAAGGAATTGAGATATCAAATAACATGGGATTCAGTAACTGCCGGAAACCTGCCTGACTATCCTCACGAACACGCCACATGTCAGCGCTTTCAGAATCCGACTTGGCAAGTACCGCATCAATAATGTCACCAGACTCAAAAAAGGGTGCAAAAATTTCCAATACGGAGTCCTCATCCAGTGACGTTTCAATGACCAGAAAGGCAGGGGCATCCGGGCAGAACGCCAGTGTTTTTTGCAAGCCAGCACCCTTAGCTACTGCGGTGGCATAACCATTCCACATCATTTCGCACAACAAAAGCCCACCTGTTTTTTGCACGGCTCGCATCAGGTTCAGCGCAGCCGCCGCACCAGGAATCGCCAACAGCACTGTTTGACTCTGCGGCTCTGCGTCTTCCAGTTTAATGACAGCCTTTGTCACTACGCCCAAAGTTCCTTCGGCACCACACAACAGTTGTTTAAGGTCATAACCCTCATTGGCTTTGGAAACCCGGGTCAAATCAGAAATAATCGAACCATCAGCCAGCACAGCTTCAATACCCAGCAAACGTTGTCGCATCATGCCGAAGCGGAATGCTGCCATGCCTCCGGCATTGGTTGATATCATGCCACCTACTGTGGCGGAGCCGCGTGATGCAGTATCGAGGCCGAGAGCCAGGCCGTGTTCAGCAGCCGCTTCCTGCACCGCCTGCTGAGTCACAGCGGCCGATACGACTGCAACCCGTTCAAGAGGATCCAGTTCAATTCCACCCTCAAGATTGTCAGTCAACATAATGACCTGCCCCGGCACAGTGGTAGCAGCCCCCGCAAGACCGGTACGCCCGCCGTGCGTCACGACTGAAACTTCGTGTTGGTTACAGGCTTTCAGTACCTCGCTCACCTCAGCCGTATTGCGGGGCCGCACAGCAACCTGGGCACCATTGTTATCGGCGTCCCAACCGGGATCCAGTGCTGCCACCTGGTTGGAGCGCAGGACAATACTGTCATCGACCACGCTACTCAGAATATCAACAAGATTCTGTTCAGTTGCCATAGTGTCTGTCTCAAAGAAGGGGCGCCCCCCGTAATTGTTATTTAGCAGTTGTAATCTTAGCGGTTGTAATACAGTAGTAGGGAAATCACACCAGCACCCCTTGCATTTTTACATACCGCATAAAGACTCTTCCAGCCAAAAGCGTTGTCACTGCACAAAACCCTAGCCTGCCTGAATGTGAGTAGCCATGGACCCGGAACTAATCAGGCAGCCGGAGGCCAAAAAAGCATCTATTACTACCCTTATACCAGACCTGCACCAGACATGAGAACTGTGACTGACAACAAGGCTCCAGGAGCATATTGAGGTTCTAATTGCCAATGGAGAATTTCAGCCTTAATCGATCAATGCAAAGCCTTATCCGGCTCGTTTTACTGCTCAGTATCTCATGCAGTGCGCAGGCGCTGACTGAACTGCAGAGCGTGGATAATCTGGAGCCTATTGCCGGGCCGGATAAACGCAATATTGGCTGGCAGTGGCATTTTACCGACCAGAATGGCAAGCCCGGGCACATGACCAAGGTTGCAGGCGACGACAATGTGGCGAGTTACAGCAGAACCGACGGATGCGAATGGACACGCGCAACCACCGGGTTTGCACCGGCGACCCAATGGGCCAACTGCCCCAGCAGTGGGACTTCTTCGGTCAAAATTACCGGCGGCTCACTATGGCCGCTTGAAGTCGGCAAACGAATTGAGTACACCGTAAAGGGAAGCAGCTCACTAATTGGCCGGGCCTGGAGCAGCAAGCGTAGTTGCGAGGTAACCGCTGCGGTAAAAATTGAAATTCGTTCCGGTGTTTACGATACCTTTAAGGTCGTTTGCAAGGAACGTTGGGGCACACGAACCTGGTGGTTGGCTCCAAGTGTAGGCACGGCCGTAGCCTATCAGCAAACAACCAAACGAGGCGGTTATGTTTTGCAGGAGATGGACCGGATTGTATCTCCTTAAGAAAATCTCCTTAAGAAACTCACCATAAGAAGTTCCTATTGCTTGTCACCAGCCTGTTCATGCGCATGCCTGACCAGCGAGACATATCGGTACAGGCCATGTACAAATTTACCGTACGGCATGGTCAGGAAAAGCGCGAACACAACTCCCAGGTGAATTGCCAGCAATATCCCCATGGCAGGCGTTGCCCTGAAAAACAGCAACAGCAGACCAGTAACACTGGTCGCCAGTAACATCACCAGAAAAGCCACATCCATACCGCTACCACTAACCGGCCGAAGGGCCGAGTGAGAGCCTTTCTTGACACCTAGCAATCCTATGGGCCCAAGAATCAAACCGATGCCACCCAACACGCCCAGAATGACGGTTGGCGACCACCAGGGATAGGGTGCCTGAACGCCAAACAGGTAGTGCATGACAGTCGCGGTGCTGGTCGAAGCCAGACACAGCAAAAAACCATAGAACGTAAAATGATGAGCAACACGGCGTGCATTGGAGGGAGTCTCGCTTTTATGCATACACCCCATACCACCACCTTCCAGATTGCGCAGTTTTGCTGCATCACGCGTGGCTTGCCAGATACTGCGCCAGCTGGCGCTACCTTGGGATTCACTGGCACGCCAGAATTTTCTGACGCTGAGCACCATAGCTATTATGGAATAGAGAAATACACTACCAAAAAGACCGGCCATGGTGTTATGCGGCATCGCCCTGTAGAACGCGCCTTCTTCACTACCGCTGGCGAACAACACACCGGGGTTACTGAATAAAATAAATCCCAGAACAAAAACAGTCACGGAAAACGCAGTGATGAGCGCCACCCACAAACCGTTGCGTTCAAATAGCGGTGCTAAAAAACCGGGCCAGGCATAACGCGCATAGGATTCTTCACGAAGATCAGCCAGCACGGTAGGTACACCAATAGCAAACTCATGCGGTTCAGCATACTGGCAATCAAAATAACAGGCACCACAACTATGGCAGAGGTTAGCCAGGTAATCGACATCCGGCCCGCTCAGCTGTCTTCGCAATTCCATTGCAGGAAAAACAGCACACAGGCCTTCGCAGTAACGACAGGCGTTACATACACCCATTTGCCTGACGGCCTCTTCCTGTATTCGGGTTATCGGGTATTGTTTATTCATACCGATTTAATTTAACACAGCATTCGCGGCAGACTCGCCAGCGATACGACCAAACACACTGCCAATGGTCATCCCGATACCCGCCAGATACCCCTGCCCCAAAACGTTGCCGGCCATGATCTCGCCGGCGGCGTACAGATTGCCGCTGTTGCGGCCATTCGCCATAATCATGCGGGCATTGCTATCAATCTTCACACCCAGGTAGGTGAAGGTAATGCCGGGCCTTAGGGTGTAGGCATAGAAAGGAGGCTTATCTATCGGCCGCGCCCAATGAGTTTTGGCCGGCTCAATACCCACAGTATGGCAATCGTCGTATTCGGTGTGATCAAAGTTTGCCCCCTGACAAGCGTGATTAAACGCATCGATAGTTTGCACCATGGCGTCAGCTGGCAGGCCGGTCAGTTGCGCAAGCTCTTCCAGCGTATCCGCTTTCAGGGGTGGAAAAACCGAAGGCATAAATAAATCTATGGACTTGGAATCAATAATGACATGGCCCACCTGGTCAGGCTGTGCTGCTACCAGACGCCCCCATATCGCATAGCGCTTTGGCCAGAAATCTTCACCTTCATCATAAAAACGTTGCCCATGCGCATTAAGCACTACACCGAAAGGCACGCAATCAAGCCGTGTCACAATACCACCATCAAATTTTGGTGCACGCCCATCGATCGCAACCGCGTGGCATTGTTTTGAATCCCCCACCGATGCCACACCGGCATCCAGTAACTGGCGTAGTACCTCGCCGCGGTTGTAGGGAGTGCCACGAATCAGAAAATTTTCAGCGGCTGTTCCCCAGGCTTCTTTCAACCATTCAATATTGGCTTCAAAGCCACCGGCCGCTGCAATAAAAGCTCGCCCTTCAATGGTGCTTTCTTCTGGTGAATCAGATTGCCAGCCATGCGTCACTGTTGCTGAATTGAAAACACCGTCCTGAATATCCAGGCTAGTGACTTTGGCATCATAGTGAATAACAACACCAAGAGATTCAGCCGTACGATACAGTGCGTTCAGCATTGAGCGACCACCGCCAAGAAAAAATGCGTTGGTTCGCCCTAACGACAAAGTGCCACCCAAAGAAGGTTGGTAATGAACGCCCTGCTCTGCCAGGTAATCCCATAGTTCTTTCGAACGCTCAAGCGTTATGGTTGCAAGTTCCTGGTTTGTATTGCCGGCAGTAACCCGCAGCAGGTCTTCCATGTACTCCTCAACCGGGTATGGCCCGGTGAGGATGCCGTTGCCTTCATCATGCGCCACCCGCATATTACGCGTATGGCGGGTGTTGCCACCCCGCCAACCCTTGGGAGCTGCCTCAATCACGCACACAGTCGCACCCGCAGAGGCTGCTGTGATTGCCGCACACAACCCGGCGTTACCACCACCGGCAATGACTACATGAAAACGTGTCACTCAATCCTGCCTATTTTCTATACCTGAACTACACTTGCAGACCAGTGACATGGTAGCCTGAATGACAGAAGATTGCTAAATCACAATGAGGGGTAACTACCGCTCGCTAGCGATACAGAATAATGGGGACTTTGCAAGCCCGAACCATCTGAGTTGTGGTTGAGCCGATGATCAGATTGCGAATGCGTGAATGGCCGTAAGCCCCCATGACAAGAAGATCGATACCTTCAAGCTCGACAGTGCCTGCGATGACACTTTCCGGCTGGCCCGGCAGGAGTTTGGATTCCGCATCGAAACCGGCTTCACGCAGCAGATTCACCGCATCAGCCAGCGCCTGTGGATTTCGTGACGCTTCACTACCCACCTGAACACATAGAATCTCAAGCCCTTTAAAGACATTGCTGCCGGCAATGTGCTGCACGGCTTTAGTGGAGCTGGCACCGCCATCAAAAGCGACTAATACCTTATTGATGGGCTGGAAGGCACGTGATGCCACCATAACCGGTCTGGCGGAGGAGCGCACAACACGCTCAAGGTTGGAGCCGAGATGCTCCATATTCAGGTGTGAAGCCTCACCGCGTTTGCCTATAACGATCAGATCAGCACTTTTTTCAAGTTCTTCGGTGGTCTCAACCAGTTGCCCACTGCGCAGCATACCCGTGACATTGGCAGCGCCCATTTCTGCGGCACGCGCCTTTGCATCGTCCAGGATTGCACGGCCACGCTTGTTGACAAGACGGGCTTTTTGCTCATCCAGTTCGGACAACTCTTCCAGAAGTGAACTACGAGCGCCCAGCCCAATGCTGCCGCTCAAGTCGGTATTTTCAGCATCAATATCGTGACGACGAATAACATGGCAAAGCACAAGCGATGCATCAGCACCACCACGAGAAGCCACCCACCCGGCATGGTCACAAACACTCTGCGCATAGCCGGAGCCATCTATCAAGGCGACAATGCTTTTCATGCTTAATGCCCCAACAGGCGCTCTAGCGCGCCCGGTTTGTCATGAACACCCAGTTTCTGAACCAGCGTTTCACTGGCTTCATTCATGCCCTTCAGTTCAACTTCGGCACCCTCCCTGCGAAACTTCAAAACAGCCATATCGAGCGCTGAAACGGCGGAAATATCCCATATATGCGCATCCGACACATCGATAACGACATTGTCGAGTGATTCCTTGAAATCAAAGGAGGCGTTGAAACTTTCAACTGTGGCGAAAAACAACTGGCCTTCAACACGATAAGTTCGTGAGGTTCCATTGGCACTGGCTGTTGAGGAAATATCAAAGAGATTGGAAATTTTCCAGGCAAAAAAGATAGCCGAGAACAGTACGCCTACCAGTACTCCTATAGCCAAATTATGTGTTGTTATTACAACAAAGACGGTCGCCAGCATGACGATGGTTGAGCTGCGCGGATGTTCCCGCATGTTCTTGAGCGATGACCAGCTGAACGTGCCTATGGATACCATGATCATAATCGCCACCAGTGCGGGCATGGGAATCTGCCTTACCCAGTCACCGAGAAACACAATCATCAACAGTAAAAAAATACCCGCACAGAATGTGGATAAGCGACCACGGCCACCGGACTTAACATTGATTATGGATTGGCCAATCATGGCACAACCCGCCATGCCACCAATAAAACCCGTTGCGGTATTGGCAATACCCTGACCGACACACTCGCGGTTCTTGTCACTACGGGTATCCGTAAGCTCATCGATTATCGTGGCGGTCATGAGTGACTCAAGCAAGCCAACGGCTGCGACACCCAGCGAATACGGCAAGATAATTTTTAGCGTTTCAAGCGTCAAAGGGATATCGGGTAACAGGAATATCGGCAAGGTTGAGGGCAACTCCCCCATATCACCTACCGTTCGAACATCCAGCCCCATGATGATCGAGATTACGGTTAGTACGATGATGCACACCAGCGGCGAAGGTACAGCGGTTGTCACACGCGGCAATAAGTAAATGATCGCAAGTCCCGCAGCAATCATGACATAGGTCAATGGTGGCACACCGATCATCTCGGGTAGCTGGGCAATGAATATCAGAATCGCCAGTGCATTCACAAACCCCGTCATCACCGAACGTGAGACAAAGCGCATGACAAAACCGAGCTTGAGCAGACCGGCAACGATCTGAATAAGCCCGGCCAGCACCGTAGCTGCCAACAAGTATTGCAGACCATGCTCTTTCACCAGCGTTACCATCAAAACCGCTGTTGCCGCAGTGGCGGCCGATATCATGCCGGGGCGGCCACCGGTAATGGCAACAATCACGGCAATCGAGAAAGAAGCATATAAGCCGACTTTCGGGTCAACACCGGCGATAATGGAAAATGCGATCGCTTCAGGTATCAGCGCAAGAGCCACCACCAGACCGGCAAGGACATCCGTTCGTATACTGCCAAACCACTCGGTTTGCAGCTCATTCAACAGATCAGCTCTCACGTAAATCTCCGCAGCCACTGCTGTGTTGAATACTGGTGGCTTCAGATGGCATTCGCGCAACCGCAGGAGAAACTGGCCACCACGTGACCGTGGTAGCTGGGTAAATTTTCAAGGTATGTGTTTTGTCTTTGGCTGATATCGACATAGACCGGCTACAAGAATGTGCGCAGTAAGTTTATGCCGCAATAGAGGGATACAGATTAGCAGAAATCGTGTCTGAAACGTTCCCGATATTATAGCACGCGTTATTGATTGCAAAGCCTGAAACAGCGACATTCTGATCGCTTGTAATGGTCGTAAATGAGAGCCGGAAAAAGAGCCGGATTCCCGGTAATGCCAGGCAATGTCATGACTTCATTCAATTCCAGTGCCAGCCGGGCGCGTCTGTCTCATATCGCTGCTAGACGTTATGATTTGTTGCATTTATAGCGTGCAGGGTTTATTCAAGTAATCCCTCGACAAGCTGAATACTGCTTGGGTTATCGATGGATGCAAAGGGATAGCTTCCCCCGAATCGAAACGATTTATAGGCAATTTCGCAGATAACTTTGTGCCCGAGCTTTTCAATGCAAAGATGCTGGGTGGCTGCTGAGGAAAGTTCCCCCACAACACGGCTGTAACCTCGTTTATGTGCACATTGGTGCACAGCATCGCGAAGTCGCGCATACAGCCCCTGACCACGCCAAAGGGGTGCAACAACAGCAATATCAACCAGCAAAGTGGATTGCAGAGATTCCGAAGTTCTGCACCTGACATACTGCTGCTCAAGGCTGGACAGCAGCGCATTGATTGGTTCGGCAAACGCAGGCAATGCAACACTTGGCAACTGTAGCTGCGATGCAGGAGGCTGGAAATCCCCAGCGAGGATACAAGCAACCATCACTCGGGTAGATTTATCGAAAGCCACAAACGAACACTCTTGTGCCACCAGTGAACGAATCGGGTCCGCCATATAGCTGGCATACTCAGATTCGCTGACAGTTAGTGCACGGTGCAAAACACTACCTGCGAGAAATTCAGTACAAACAAGGGCCAATATCTCCTCATGACTTGCCTGATTCGCTGCTTCAATTGAGTACAACGTTCTACCTCAATGTCCTGGCCTGGCCACTGAGAAAGTGGCGCTTTGTTTCAGCGGCCGGGAGTGAAGTGGAGCGAGTGGAGTGGAGTGGAATGCAGACCGGGACAGGGCTAAATAGTTTTGATTTGCGATTTTCAAGTATTATTTTCGTTTACAAACCGGCAATTGGCTCGAGAATTATGCGCTATGCTTGAGTCTATCACTGAGCAAATCATGTAAGGGAAACGGACGACTCACTTCAAATCCCTGCACATAATCTACGCCCAAATTCTTCATTTTCTCAACTACCTCATCTGTTTCTACATACTCGGCGATTACCTTTAGATTGAGCGTATGTCCAATTTTGGTAATTGAGCTGACTACAGCCTGATCGTATTCATTTTGAACAATATCGCGTATATAGACACCATCTATCTTGAGATAGTCGACTGTTAGATTCTTAAGGTACTCAAAAGACGACAATCCTGCACCAAAATTATCAAGTGCAAACCTAAAACCCTTTTCTCTCAAAATTTCCATCAGGTTTCTAACAGTTGATAAATTGGCAATAGTGACTGTTTCTGCAACCTCAAAACATATTCCATCAGCATCAATACCATGCCTATCAAGACAGTCAACTACAAACTCCACGATTCCGGCATCATTGATAGTCTGACTTGAAATATTGATAAAACACAAACTTGCATCAGGAAGGCCATCTCGATTTTTTGCCAACCAGGCAAACGTATTCTCTATTACCCACTGATCTATCCTGGATGCCAGATTATACCTTTCTGCTGTTGGGAAAAATGAACCAGGTGGAATAGATTCCCCATCTTCATTTACCATTCGCAATAGCACTTCAAAATTAAGAGTTGTATTTATGCACTTGGATGTTGGAAATATTTTTTGTGCAAACAATACAAACTGCCCTTCATCAAGAGCACGGTCTATTTTTTCAACCCAGGGTGTTTCATCAAATTTTGAATCTACACTTTCTTTGTATTCATAAATTCTATTTCGCCCTTCTTCCTTAGCCTGGTAACAAGCGCGATCGACCTTGTTCAAGACCGATTCTACGGACTCACTTTCAGAACCTATAGGCATAAGACCGATAGAAACTCCAATATTGTAGGAGCGCTGCTGCCAATCAAATCGATACTTTTCGACACAAGAAAGTATCTTTTTTGCGATTAGATTGCCATTTTCCCTGGAGCATTGTTTAAGCACAATGCCAAACTCATCTCCACCTAATCTAGCGACGACATCTCCAATCCTGACGCATTCCAGAAACTTTGCAGATATCTGACGTAGCAACTCGTCACCCGCCATATGGCCACAAGAATCATTGACAATTTTAAATCGATCCAAATCGAGGTAGAGCAAGGTATCGGTATGCGTCTCTTTTCTTTCTTCCTGAAGTGACAGTTCAAGCAGCCTTTCAAATTCACGGCGATTCACGAGCCCGGTGAGTTCATCATGAGCAGCTTGATGAACTAGCTTGTTGGTGAGATTCACCTTGTCGGTGAGATCACTAAGCAGGATGACCGAACCATGGTTCATTCCACTATTACAAATATTTTTTGCCACTTTGAACGAGACGTGGCGACTGGCTCCCGACTTGTCGTACAGCTCTAACCCCGATATTTCAGTATCACTCTCGGATTCCAGCAACCGACCTAATTCCTTGTTGTCCAGATGACTATTTTTCTCAGAATATTTCAGATTGACTATCCGGGAAACATTATTCGATTCGGCCTCATCCTTTGAATAGCCCGTTAGCTGCTTGGCTGCCGGGTTCATGTAGACTACATTATGATTCGTATCGATCGACACAACGCCATCTGAGATCGATCCCAGCGTAGATTCCACCCGCAATTTTTCTTTGGACAATTCCTGGCAGTTAGATTGCAATTTTTCAAAGGTTGTATTGAGATTTTTTTGCATGACGTCAATTGATCTTGCAAGTTCTCCAACCTCATTACCCATAGAAGTATCAATATCTACGTTAAATTCACCACATGCAATTCTGTTAGCACTTACGCGAAGCTCTTCAAGAGGTCGTATCAAGACAAAAAGAAACAGGCGCAATGCGGCTCCAATCAAAAACAAACCAATGATCGCCAGCGGTAACAGCTTGATTATCTGCTCTTTGGCTGATTGCAAAAAATCGGAATTGGGAATATACACACCCATTGTCCAGTTAACACCATGCTCTTTACCGATCGCCGTGGAATACAAATACCCTTCCTGACCCTGCAGACTGATATTGGCAGCCTGATCGTCACCCCGTGTGAAAACGACTCTTTCTTCACCGCCGGCCGCAATTGAAGTTTTTTCAAGCGTTCCCATTACAGAAACAGCAGAAGGCATATATTTAAAAGGTGATTCTGAAACCAGCAGATTATGACTTGGTCGACTACCCTTATACGCTTGTGTATGCGCTGCCAGCACAAGACCGTCTTCGTTGATGATAAAAACTTCGCTATTAGGACTTTTATCTAAAGACGCCAGAAAATTTTGTATGTGTTCCAGAAACAGATCCACCGCCAAAACACCTATCAGTTCCCCGTTATTGTTCTGCACGGCTTGCGCTCGTGTTAACGTTGCAAGATTGGTATTAAAGTCAGTGTAAACATCCGTCCATATGGCCCGCTCAGGATTGGCGACTGCGCTGGTGTACCATGGCCGTACCCTGGGATCATACGGCCTTATCTCCCCAATCTTTTGACCCACTGAGCCATCAGCATTGACTTCAAAGTCTGTGTAGATACCCTTGGTTTCGCTGGAAGAAATACTGACATTCCAGGAATCCAGCTCCCCACGATGGTCGCCCACCTCAACCCCTATAAAACGACCATCAGGTTCGGCAAAATAGATAGACGATACCGAATACTCTGCACGGCGTTGTGGCGCGTCCATAAAAAATCTTGTAAGGCTATCGTCGTCTGAGTAGTTTACGCGCCCTGCCAAAATGCTTCGCGCACCATTGATATTGACGATATCGGGAGTTTCGAGGAGGCGTGTAACTTCACGCGATAAATCACGACTTATAGTTTCTGCGGTTTCTGCAATGACATCGCCAACAATTCGATTACCACTACTGACCAATAGGAAGCTGGTCAGCGCAATAGTGATCAACAGCAGAAAACTGAAAAGACATGCGAGCAGGGCTCGAGTGGAAACAGTCCCTATCGATTGCTTGATAAATCCATCTGATACAACAAAAATGGTACAACTCCTAACAACTACTTCGTTGCTTATTCATCTTCTATGATTAACAAGCTTTGCAACCGATGCTGCATTACAACGGGTACAATCTGAGCTACTTTATGACTCTAACCCTGAATGTAAACTATTGTAAACAACAATTGCGCCAATAAAACCATACTAAAAGCGAATACCAATCCTTGTACCCTGTAAAGAAGAAAAATCCCTCATTAATATCATCCTGTTTACTTTAGCGTTCAAATGTAAAATTCTTTAAACTATACTTTAGTATAGTCGCACTACATCGCGAACTATTTTGCGAGAACTATTCCGCAAATCAGAATTGCACAATAGAACACTAATCAATCACCAACCCAACCTTCTCAAACCGATTTACATCAACCAGCCCAAGGTCAGAGATTCGCAATTCCGGGATTACAACCAAAGCCAACAACGAGTGTTGCATATACGCATTATTAAGCGTGCATCCACAGGCGGCCATAGCTTCGACCAGCTCTTCGGTCTTCGACGCAACTATTTCAGCCGCTTCATCAGACATCAAACCGGCAACCGGTAGTTCAATCATCGCTTTTTCTTCGCCGTCACTAAAAAACGTGACCCCTCCTCCGACTTCACCGAGACGATTAGCCGCCATCGCCATATCGGTCTTGCTTGTGCCCACAACAATCATATGGTGACTATCGTGAGCTACGGTTGAAGCCATTGCACACAATTTGTTGTAACCAAAGCCGGATACAAATCCATTAACCACATCACCAGTTGCTCGATGCCTTTCCACCAAAGCGATCTGGCAAACGTCTTGAGCCATATCTGCCTTAATATGCCCGTCAACAACATCAAGCTGCGCTTCCAGTGCTTGCGTTGGTGCCTGATTTTCAACAACACCGATAACGCGTACACGCACTGAGTCAGTACCGGCCGGAGCATCAATGTCAAAGTCAGGTGCATCGAGCTGTTTACCCATTTTCACGGTGTCACGCGAAAATCCAGGATAATCGAAAGAATCAATGGAGCGTAACAACTTGCCACCACTTGCCAAGTGTGTTCCACGAGCGTACACGTCGGTGATGGACATCGAAGGTAAATCATCAACCAGCAGAAGATCAGCTCGCCTTCCGGCAGCGATAGAGCCTAACTCACGCTCGAGCCCAAAATGTTGTGCAGTATTGAGCGTTGCCATCTGGATTGCCGTTACAGGATCAAGACCACACTCGATTGCATGCCTGACGACGCGATTCATATGGCCATCATTAACAATCGTTCCGGCATGACTGTCATCTGTACAGAGAATAAAATTTCGTGGATCAAGCCCCTTTTCTGTAACAGCAGTGATTTGCTTTTCAACGTCATACCAAGCGGAACCCAGGCGCAGCATGGCACGCATGCCCTGACGAACACGCGCAATCGCATCTTCTTCTCGTGTTCCCTCATGATCATCGCTTGGGCCACCCGCGACATAGCCATGAAAACTATTATCCAGCACAGGCGATGCAAAATGCCCACCCACCGTTTTACCAGCAGCCACGGTTGCCGCTATTTCGCCTACCATACGCTCATCATTATTGGCGACACCCGGAAAATTCATAACCTCACCAAGACCAATAATATTGGGCCATTGCATCATCGCAGCAATGTGCTCAGCGTGAAGTTCAGCTCCAGCTGTTTCAAGCCCCGGCGCAGAGGGTACGCAAGACGGCGCTTGAACATAGACATTGATCGGTGATTGCATCGCCTCATCATGCATCAAGCGCACACCTTCCACACCCAGCACATTGGCGATTTCATGAGGATCGACAAACAGGGAGGTCGAACCATGGACCGCCACCGCCCGAACAAACTGGGTCACTGTCAGCATGCCACTTTCAATATGCATGTGGCCGTCACACAGACCCGGTACAAGATATCGACCAGCCACGTCCACAACGTTCGTGCCCTCGCCTATGCAGTGGGATGCGTTTTCACCTACGTAGGCAAAACGCCCGGCAACGACCGCGATATCAGTCTCCGGGATAAGTTCGCCAGAGTAGACGTTAACCCAGATACCGTTTCTGAAAACCGTATCCGCTGGCTGACGCCCGGTGGCAACATCAACCAGCAGCGGTGCTACTGTATTCCATTCGGGTACTCGATTCATTGCAGCAAACTCCAGCAGATCAAATAATCTGAAGAGTACTTTACTATGAATCGCCAAAAACCGGTTACTGTTGGATGGCGTGAGGTGCCTTAGGTAGTTGCCTAGATTTGTAGTTGCCTAGATTTGTAGGTGCCCTATTTTCGCGTTTCGATTCGCGTAGGCTTTCGAATACTAATCAGCGCTGCTGGCAGGCATGGGGTATATGAACGGGGTTGAATCCGCCCATTGATCTGATCTGCAATGGCTTGGTGATGTCGTTGATGGTCACTTCCAGCAACAGATCAGAATCATCCGCCTGCTGTTGAGAGCTGTATTCCAAATGATAAGTAGCCAGAATCCGGTTGACCAACGATTCGAGCAGAGGCTCAAGTGCATTACGATCGGACGCGAAAACGTGTTGGCCACCACCAGCCGTAGCCAGTGCGTTAAGCGCTGATTGCTGCTCAACTACATTACCAACACTCAACAGATGTAATTCCAGCCCCGCCCCTCTGGAGAAGTTCGGTGCTGTTCTGAATTGCTGGACTTTATCGCGAACCATGGCCTGAATAGCCTCGTTCGAAAACTCTTCACCAAAATGATTACGACTGGCTAAATCTACACCATCGGTGAAGCCAATGATCACGTAATAGTCATCAGTCGCGCCACGTTCCTCTATTTCTTCCAGCACCGTGTCTATCGCGTAGTAGAACGCGGTGGCGGACTGTCCGGTATCGGGTTGATAATCGCGATAGCTATCCAGGCGCTGAATATCACCACTGAACTGGCGGAAATCCACGACATAATCATCTCGCATTCGATCCGATGCATAGCGCGCCGCATTGACTAATTGCTGTCGATCGTTGTCGGTTACACTGGATGATGCATCCAGCACAAAGTAAACTCGAATAAAGCTGTTGCGTGTGTCATATTCAACTGGAGATTCGACATCCACAAAGAAGTTTTCAAACAAAGTGAAATATTCGCCAACGTCAGCGTTAAGGCCGCGGATTGATACACATTCCTGATCATAAGCACGTACGGTAAAACGATGTAAACGGCGTTGATCGACAATCGAACTTTCGTAACTGTTTTCCACCAACTCAAGACTGAAATCCTGAATCGCAAAAATATCAGACGGCCGCACCGCATTGCTTAGATCAATTTCCAGAACACCCACCGTCTCGGTTTCAACTTCTGTTTCTGTTTCCGGGTCTTCCACAGCAAGAACGGCGATCGCTGCGACTTCGGTATTCTCACCCGGAGCGACCAGCTGGACTTCACCCGTGGAGTTACCCGGCCCTAAGGGAATTTCATCAGTAACAACAACAGTCTCACCATCTTCATCCACAATGGTAATGACAAGGCTGGTGCCCGGAGGCAGGTTGTCTGGACTGATTTCAGTCAGGGTATACAGAAGCAATAATTCGGTTCCACTGCCATCTTCACTCGGGAAAACTTCGAGTATTTCCAGATCAACTTTGCCGGTATTGTTGTCCCGTAAATCAATTAGGCCGCGAGATTCTGCCGTTTCAAAGTCGCCGGGATCACAGCCAGTTACCAAAGCCACCGCCAGCAAAAGCATTGACACAGACAACCAGCGCCCACACATGAGCCAGTGCTGTGTCTTGAATTGCCGGGTGTTTTTTAAAGCGGTATGCATAACATCACCGATCCCGCAAAATTCAGACCATAGTTACCCGAAATACAGGGCAACTGACCCGCTCTAGCCTCTCTTATGGGCAAAGTTTTGGGCAAAGCGTGAACAACAATAGAATCCCTGGTGCCTGTAATGCAGTTTTCTTCCGTTATACTTGGGCTGTTGGATTGGCTGAATAACTAATTCCCTCAATAGACGATGAATGTAAATCACACTGAGCGCATGCAGCATCTGGACACTGCCATGCAAGCAACTGGCTATATCGCAGATACCGGATTACTGGCCAGCCTCGATCTGATGAGCGTATTGGACAAGCCCCTGTTGCTCGAGGGTGAAGCAGGTGTCGGCAAGACCGGCATCGCGCAAAGCATCGCTGAAGCCAATAAAACCGAACTTATCCGGCTGCAGTGTTATGAAGGACTGGACGCCCAGCATGCCATTTACGATTGGGACTACCAGAGGCAGCTGCTCGCCATACAGATACAGCAAGGTCATCCTGACGCCGATGCAAATTTGAAACGTACCATCTACAGTGAAGAATTCCTGTTGATGCGCCCGTTGCTGCGCGCCATACGAACACCGCAAACCAGCGTACTACTGATTGATGAAATTGACCGTGCCGATGAGGAATTTGAAGCCCTGCTGCTTGAAATACTGGCAGAAAAACAAATCACTGTCCCTGAACTGGGTACCTTCGAAGCTATCAGCAATCCTCTTGTAATACTGACATCCAACGGTGTGCGGGAGCTCAGCGACGCGCTGCGACGACGTTGCCTGTATCACTACATCGACTACCCGGACCGTGAAAAAGAGCTGGCAATTGTTCATGCACGTATTCCCGGGCTCGAACATTCTCTGGCAAAACAGGCGGTATCCTTTGTACAGAACATCAGACAGGAGCGACTTCGCAAGGTGCCCGGTGTCGCCGAAACGCTTGACTGGGTAGCAGCGTTAGCTGCACTCAATGTGTACGACCTGAAAGATTCAATCGATAGTGTGCAGTCGAGCTTGCCAGCGTTGTTGAAGACGCGCATTGATACTGAAATTTTCGGCCACACAGACGAATTGCAACGCATTCTTGAAGGTAGAAAGCCCGAGGATGAGAATGCCGGTTGAAGACACTGGCTCACGAGCGGCACGGCAGCCAGATTTGCAACAGTCGTTAAGCGGATGCAGCGAAGAAGAAAGGATAGAAGGCCTGGCATTGGCTCATATCATTTCCTGTCGTATTCAGGCGTTCTCAAGCTTTCTGGCTGATCAGGGACTTGGCAACAGGAACAGTTCTGGTAACCGACCCGGTAACGGAAACGGCACTGGCTACACAGGTCATGGCCCGTCAGCCTTGATTGACGCAAACCGGCTTGCAGCATCGGGTTATTGCCGCAACCAATTGCTTTTCAGGGCGGGGCTTAAAACCTGTTTCTGTGATTCACCCCATGACTGGGAGCGCTTTGACCACCTGTTTGACCTGTTCTGGTTCAGCAACATCAGTGAAGGGTCGGATGTGGATGACAACGCAAATGACCCAAACGACAGTAACCTGCTACAGCCCAATCTCGGTAACGATAATCTGGTGGGCTTTGCCGGCACATCCAGCCAGGAATTTGAAGCAGCTTTGGCCGGAGCAGGTGACTTCAAAGCTCTGTCGCTGGCAGATTTTCGCTTTGTGTTCAATCCGCTACAGATGCTGATAATCGAGCGTATGGTTGATGACCTTGCGCGCCGCAGCCGTCAGTCATTTCTTCGCCGCAGAGTCCGTGCTCACAACGGTACACAAATCAACATGCGTCGCACGCTTTCCAGAACCATTCCTTACAATGGTCATGCGCTTGAATTGCATTACCTTAAAAAGCAACGTAAGTTACCGAAGTTCGTACTGCTACTTGATGTCAGCCAGTCCATGGAGGTGTATGCGAAACTATTCTTGCGATTTGCACGGAAGCTGATTCAGGTATTCCAGCAATCCGAGGTATTCGCATTTAACACCCAGCTCATCGCCCTTGGCTCCGGCCACTCTGTGTTGTCGGAAAAGGATTTTGAAGACCGCTTGAATGCCGAATCCCGCCAATGGCTGGGGGGCACAAAAATCTCAGCGTCGTTGCAGCGATTTAACGACGAGTACGCACCGCACGTGGTTAACCACCGGACAACAGTTGTGGTATTCAGTGATGGCTGCGATACCGCGGAGCCAGAGGAACTGGCCGAACAAACCCGAATTATTCAACAAAAAGCGAAAACACTTTTATGGGTTAACCCGCTGCTGGGTCGCTTCAAGGCGGGTGAGAAAGACCCTTACATGGACCCTGTGGTACCGTACATTGACAAGTACCGTAGTGCACACAATATTCATACTCTTGAACAACTAAAGCGAGACTTGCTCAGCTAGTGATATTGAAGCATCTCATGAATCTTTATACAAGGCCCTTATTTCCGTGAACGATTCCAGCGAAGATACCAACAAACCGGAACAACCACCTGCCATCAGTGGCAAGCCCAATGCCATCGATGGTGTTGTGGGTGACGAATTGGTCGGCGCGGCGTGGCCATCCGTGCACCCCGGCGAGGATCCGGTGCTGTATGGTCATGTGGAACTGAGCCCGCGAGGTGAATTCCCTACCCGCAGCCTGCAAACATTCACATTGACCTACACGGTGGGCCGTTACGGAATTGATGATACCGGCAGTATCCGTATTGTTTTCCGCTTTATGAGTGATGTCGGTGAATTACAAACAGATCGACCGGCCGACTACAATTATGTAACCGCCAGTGCCAGCACAGGTGCCAGATTATCGTTGGTGTATGGGAAAACAGCACATCAGCGCCCTTGGTTTAAATCGCTCACAGTACGTTTGCACGGGGGCTACCTGCGCGAAGGTGACAAGATCAACATCATCTATGGTGATACATCACAGGGCTCGCCCGGCTTGAAGCTACCGACGCTGGCTGATGCCGGGTTCGAGTTCAAGGTGTTAGCCGATGTCTGCGCCGTTGGTCATTATTATCCTCTGCCGGAATCGCCGTATATTTCAATCGTGCCGGACAAGGCCCATGCATGGAAAGCTGTGCTTCCCACCCTACGCCAACCTGGTGACAACTTTCGTCTTGGCATCAAGGCAGAAGATCTGTGGGGAAACCCGACACCACTGGCGCGCGGCAAGCTACGGCTTGAAGCCAATCTCCCGGTTAACAATTTACCCGCCGAGGTGGATTACCCGGCTGGGGAAAAAACACTGGTGATTGAAAATCTGTCTGTCAGTGAACCGGGTGTTCTTTGCATCAATGTATTCGCCGCCGATGACTCCGCAACACAGTACGATGACCGCCTGGCAAGCGCCGGCCCCTTGCTGATACGAGCCGCCGAGAGTGGTTCGGAAACCGGTAGCCATGCGAGTAAAGCAAGCCGTAGCTACTGGGGCGATTTGCATGGCCAAAGTGGCGAATCGATAGGTATTACAACCGCGAGACAGTACTTTGACTTTGGCCGCAATAAATCCTTCCTTGATGTCACCAGCCATCAGGCTAACGACTTCCAGGTTAACAATGCATTCTGGCAATACCTGAATGAACTGGTGGCGGAGTACCACGAAGACGGGCGTTTTGTCGTCTTCCCGGGCTACGAGTGGTCCGGCAATACTGCAGTTGGCGGTGACCGCAATGTTTTTTTCCGCAAGGAAGGCAGGCAAATCCATCGTTCGTCCCATGCATTGTTGCCAGACCGATCTGATATCGATACTGATGCACCGACTGCAGAAGAATTGTTTCGTGCACTTGAGAAGGAAGATTGCGTGGTGTTTGCTCATGTCGGCGGGCGCTACGCAGATATCCGCCAGGCACACGACGGACGACTGGAAACCGCCATGGAAATTCATTCGGCCTGGGGTACTTTCGAGTGGTTGCTGACTGACGGCTTCGAGCTTGGCCATCGTTGTGGTGTGGTCTGTAACAGCGATGGCCACAAGGGGCGCCCCGGTGCCAGCTACCCCGGCACTGCACAATTCGGTGCTTATGGTGGTCTCACCTGTTTTCTCACAGACGAACTGACCCGCGACAGTATATTCGAGGCTCTGCGCAAGCGCCGGCACTACGGAACCACAGGTTGCCGTATGCATATGAATGTGCAGGTAGATTTCGACACCGATGCACAGCTTTACGACAATGACCCCAACGCCTTTGCTGACGCCAAAACTCAAAAAGTATCATCAGCACAGATGGGCGATATCATCAAGACACCCTCAACAACCGCCAGTTTCAGGTTCAGCACTTTGTGCCACAGTCCGATTGAACGCATAGAGATCAGGAATGGCACAAAGGTGATTAAAACAATCAAACCGTATAAAACAAGTGAGTTGGGCTCACGTATTCGGGTTATCTGGAGTGGTGCTGAGTACCGGGGCCGGGGCCGGCAAACCACATGGCGCGGCGCCGCCAGATTCAACGGAGCGACGATCAGGGATTTCAAAAAAATCAACGCGTGGAACCACGAACGAAAGCTTGAGCTCTCAGGGTCGTCAGCGGTTGATTTCGATGCCATCACAACCGGTAATTTTGGTGGCTTTGATGTCTGGCTTGATGAAACACCTGATGCAAGCCTGGAACTCAATACCAACAATGGTGGTATGACGTTAAATCTGGCTGACCTGCTGGAGCAGGACGAAATCCATAACGCGGGTGGTCTTGAAAAGCAGCTACGAGTGTTCCGGCTGCCGGACAACAACTCGCACTACCAGATTGACGAAACCGTTGAGATTCCCTTACACAGCGATGGCGATAACCAGTTGTGGATGTGTGTCACGACCGAGGATGGTTTTCAGGGCTGGAGTAGCCCGGTATTTGTTTTTAACTAACCGCGTTGGGATTCGCCAACCACCCCGGCTTGCTTATTAGCCACCCCAGGGCTTGCGTTTATAAGCACGGACGTAATCGATTTCCACTTCCAGCGGGAATGGTGCATTGTCCGCCGGGCGCTGCGCCCAGGCACTACCGGTAACCAGATAAAGAATGATATTCATGCTTTGTCTGGCCACTTGCGGGCCGGTCATGCGTTGCACTTCTTCACCGTCGACATACCAGATCACCAGATTAGGTTCCCATAACACCCCGTAGGTGTGGAATTCGCTCAAGTCCTTGAAGTCCGCCACGCTGCCATTCTCTCGTGGATAGGCCATTGTTGGCGAAGATTGGGTGTTGCCATAAACGACGTCTTTGTAGTGATAGGTCTGAAAGGCTTTTTCAGCACCATAGGGGTTCTCACCCAGATACTCGATGATATCAATCTCCGGCGCCTGCTCACCCTCCCAGCGCCTGAACAGATAGAAGCTTGTTAACATGCCGGCAACCGTACCCACCTTGATTCGCCCTTCGACATAACCGTAGGTGGTCGCATATTTGTCATTAATCAGCTGACCATTGCTGTCCAGCTGACCGGAGCTGACTTCATGGGTAGACAAGGCTCCGGAAAGAAACGGTTGACCCAATGCGCGTTGCGATAATTCAGGTGGTGTTTTTATCGCGGAGATTTTAAGTGTTTCACCTGTCAGGATAAACGGGTTGTAACCAAAATCCGGATTGCTTTGCGTATCGACAAAATACTGCATCTCGCCGTTGATGATGTTCTGGTCCTCCTGCCTCCATGTCAGACTGGTGGTCCACTTTTGCGGGTCAATATGCGGGCCGTCAAACTCATCCGAGAACACCAGATCAAACTGGTCCATAAAGTTCGCGGTTCTGGACAGATCACGGACAAACATAAAGTCATCTTCGGAATCAAGCCACGGGTCGGTAAATCGTGGAATGGTTGCACCACTGGCTTCATGCAATCGCACTTCAAGCAGGTTCGAACGCGCTGACTCATTACCCTGGGTATCGATCGCAGTCACCTGATAGGTGTGAGTCGAGCCAACAGCAGGGGTTGTGCCGTTGTTTGAGCAATCCCGCACATGAGTAAAGTTGCAGTCGATAAACGAGGTTGTTCGCCAATAGCGATTCAGATGAAAATCAGTATCAGCGGCCGATACGGTGTAGACCACCCCATCACCACGATAGATTTTGTAAGCACGCACATCACTGTCATCGTTTGATGGAGCCCAGTTCAGTTGTACCCAGTCGTTTGAGATCAGCTCAGCGCGCAAATTCTTGGGCGTTGTCGGCGGGCCGCCCGCAACAGGGCTTTCATTGTCGACTTCAAGCCCACGGCCAAAAAAATCAATCGGCTCACCAGGTGCAGTTTCGGCAGGTTCTGATTCAGCTTCGATCTGTTCAAGCGCAGTTTCAACACTGGTCCCCAAATCACGAAGCTCTTCAACTTCACCGGCGTCTGTATCCTGGGACTGAGAAGCCACGTCTGCAACCGTTAACACGGGATCATCTTCGAACCCGGTTTCCGCGGCCATTCCCGCATTACCTGATTGGGCTGCCAGCGTACTTTCTGTCGTGACCACAGCAGGGGTATTGCTACCGTCCGAGCCAGGGCCGGAGGTTGCTTCACCACCATCGGAACATGCGGCCACGGTACTTACCAGAAGCGCGAGGGTTAGCTTCTTATAAGGCAGCGACTGTACAGATGTCGCTATTGCGGATACAGCTGGGACCGATACAGAACTGCCAAATGCAGACATTAAATTCTCCGCGAATTTTATTATTTTTATTTATCTGCACATGCGACAAGGTCGGACGTGCAAACACCGCGTAATTACTGAGAACATATGGCGGCGGGGCCACAGGCTTAAAACGCGTATTACTACGCGCATTGCCGGATCGTTTTGTGATGTGTCAGGCAGCTGGCAGGCAATCAACTATATTTGCCAAATACAACACACTGGCGTGACTCAAGCTATTAACCATTGTTCAGCACTTGGCGCTAGCACGAGTCATCCATCGTTATGATCAGTGGCTGTTGCAACCTGTGCTCTTGCAAGTTCGGCAGTGCTCCCACGTAGTCCACAACCGAAAAAAGCCCACCCTCAGGGTGAAGCACTGTCAGTACCCCGTGCCAGGTATTTCTGCGGATATTTACGCCTTGTTCGCCGTCGGTGAGAAAGGCTTTGGGTGATTCCGGAACCCCATTCAGATCATCAGCAACAATGACCAGAAAGGGGTGTGAATTCATCGGTATGAATGCCTGAGAACCGAGCGGATGCCGTTCCAGATAATCAACTGTGATGGGCAATGAAGAGTGTTTAGCGTTGAACAGACTAATCCCGGTCGCGGCATCAGCAATATCAAGCCCCGCGATATCGCTATATCGCTCGCAATTACCTCGATTGATTAACAGTGGCTCACCCGCTGCCTGCCGGGCACCAGCGACGCTGATTATGTTGCCAAACTTGTGAAAATCAGGGTAAATCAGGGGCTGGGGTATCAAAGAAATTGTAGTCAATTCCAGATCTCACGCTTGATGCAGGGCTTATTGCCGGCCTTATGGTACGCCATTCTTCGGGTTGAATTCGTTTTTATACCGCATATTCGTTTTTTGCGGTATAAATGTTGGAGACGGTGCTGGAATGACCTTACCAGACTATTATCCAATGTCATCAGCAAGCTGGTTATCGCCAAATCGCATGCAACTATAGGCCGGCAAACTTAGTTATACCGCACTAATTTAATTTTGCGGTATAATTTCTGCAAATACCTTGTTTTTTCAAATAGTGGACTGTGTCTGATGGACGCCATACCTCCTCTTGCCGATATCGTCGCCATTCAATACAGCGAATTGATGCAGCAATCTGTGCGGCCAGCACCCGACGGCGCTAATCTGAGTTTCAAATCCAAAATCATCAACGACCGCAAGTACTGGTATCTGTATATCAGTCTGGGCAAGCGGCGCAGTGAACATTACCTTGGCCAGGATTCCAGGGAAGTACGCGAACGCATCGAACAAGAAAAGGCCTTGTGGGAATCAACCACCGATGATCGTGTAGTCAGATCGCAATTGGTCGCGATGCTGATAGCCGGAGGTGCTTCAGCAACACCGGCCCATGAAGGCAAGGTGCTGGCACTGCTTGAAAAAAGCGGTGTGTTTCTGGCCGGTGGAGTGATAGTCGGTACACTCGCTTTTCGCGCATTTTCCAACATGCTGGGCGTGCGTTGGTTAAGTGAACTGCAAACACGCGACATCGATATCGCCAGTGACAACACCTTCCGGGTCGCTGTCAAACCGGAAGAATCACAAACCAGTCTGTCAGACACACTGCTTCAAAGCGGCATGGGATTTATCGAAGTACCGGCTTTAAACAGAAAAGCGGTATCCACTGAGTTCAAGATTAAAGGGCAAGCGTTGTCAGTGGAGCTACTGACGCCTATGACCGGGAAGAACAACGCCGCACCCGTACTAATTGATGCCTTGGGCACCCATGCTGAACCCGTGCGTTATCTCGATTACCTGCTTGAAGATATTCAACCGGCGGTGCTGCTTTACCGACACGGCATTCTTGTCAATGTACCCTCGCCTGCACGTTTTGCCTTGCACAAGCTGGTGGTCAGCCAACGTCGCCCTGTCGCAATGCACGAAAAATCGCGACGGGATCTGGCACAGGCTGAGCAACTGTTATCGGTGCTGATCGATCAACGCCCGTTTGATATCAACCAGGCAGCGCAGGCGGCCTCGGAAATGGGTGGACGTTTTAACAAGCAACTCCAGAACGGCTTGCAACTCATCGACGATGAGCTGCGGGAAGCGCTATCCCCTTTTATCCAATAGCATCTACCAGCCACTGGGTCATTTGCGCTGCAGGTACGCTGTAGAGGTCATTAACACTTGAGGCCTTCGCCGATATTGCCGAATCAGTCATCAAGGCACGGCGTGTTGCGGCATAGCCCTGGCCGGCCCACAGTGATGTAAAGTCTGTTTTTCCCTGCTGCTCATAGTGTTTTTTCAAAGGTGCAAGGGCTGCACCTGCTGCCGGGAAAGGCGGTATAGCCGCAGAAATGGGCCCGATTTCCTGCATGACTCTGGTCATTAAACCGCGCGCCGGACGGCCGGAAAACAAATTGGTCAGGGCAGTGTTGTCACTGTCAGATTCAAGTAAGGCACGGCGATGCAAGTCTGTGATTAACGATTCCGATGTAAACAGATAAGCCGTACCCAACTGGACAGCAGCAGCGCCCAATGTGAATGCTGCTTTGACGCCGCGGGCTTCAGCAAAACCACCAGCCGCAATCACCGGTACGCTGACAGCATCAACGATTTGCGGCAGCAACGACAGGGAAGCAGTCTGTGTTGCGATATCGGATGTCAAAAACATTCCGCGGTGACCACCTGCTTCAACACCTTGAGCAATCACAGCATCACAACCATGAGATTCAAGCCATATAGCCTCCTCAACTGTTGTGGCAGAACTGATTATTTTGCAACCGGCCGCTTTCAAGCGATCAAGCAGTGCTCTATCAGGCAGACCAAAATGAAAACTCACCACTTTGGGCGAAAATTCTTCCATTAGCTGGCACATGCTTTCAGAAAACGGTTCACGACTGGCCGCCTTGAGTGGCTTATTCAGATCAAGCCCTGCAGCCTTGTAAAACGGTGCAAGTTCATCACGCCAACGCAGTTCCTGACGCTCGGTAACAGCCTGTTCCTCGTGACAGAAAAAATTCACGTTAAAGGGCTGGTTACTCGATGCACGAATTTTTTCAAGCTGCTCGCGAGCCTGCGCCACATCAAACATGGCGCATGGCAGTGAGCCCAATGCGCCGGCATTCGAAACTTCGATCACCAGATCCGCGTCATTGGCACCAGCCATGGGTGCCTGAATCAGTGGATACCGGATATCAAAGAGGTCAAGTAGCGGGCTTTGTTTGAAGGCTATCATTGCAATCTGTTATAAGCAGGCAGGTCACCGCTTACAGTGACGTTAGCCCTGCAGATAGCCGGTAATAGTTTCATAAAGACTATCCGGTATAGTGGTGCCGTTAGCAGCTGTTTGCTCACGCACCGCAACCCTGCGGCTTCCCGGCAAACGTGTACCTTCTTGCGACAACAAACGTTCAAACAACTGTTCGGCGTGTGTGTTGCTGTCTGTCGCGACTATATCTTCGCAGCTACCAGCAGAGGCAGTAGTGGCCGGGTTAATAGCAATAATAAATTCCCCGCCAAACGGCGCTCCGGAGCCGAATTTGTCACGCTCGGTTGATTGGTAGCTGAATAAATCGCCGATCAAAGCACCTGCCAGCAGTTCAACCATCAACGCGATAGCCGCACCTTTGTAACCACCAAAAGTTAGTTGCGCACCCAGTAATGCTGCTTCAGGATCGGTTGTTGGATTACCCTCAGCATCAATAGCCCAACCTTCCGGTATCGGTTTACCATCACGCGCATGCAGCTGAATTTCACCACGCGCAGAACTGCTGGATGCCTGGTCAAAAACCAGAGGCGGTTTACCTCTGCGCGGCCAGGCAAACGCCATCGGGTTGGTACCATACAGTGGTTTAGTACCACCCGCAGGTGCTACATAGGCATTCGCACAAGTGAAGGCCATGGCAACCAGACCACGCACTGCAAGTTCTTCAACTTCCGGCCACAATGCGGCAATGTTATAGGAGTTGTTAATGACTAACGCAGCGATACCATTGGCTTTGGCTTTCTCTTCCAAAGCAGGCAACCCGGTTTCCAGGGCAAGCGGGCAAAATCCACGTGCACCATCTACCCTGACGATGGATGACGACAACTCGCTGAGCACCGGCCTTGCCTTGGCATTGGTCTGGGGGTGAGCGAGTGCCTTAACGTAAAATGGTACGCGGAACAAACCATGGGATTCACAACCATCCCGCTCGGCCTTGGCAATGGTTCGTGCAATGGCTTGCGCCTGCTCGTTTGAAAAACCTTGGGCCTCTAGCGCCTTGGAGGCAAGATCACGTGCCTCATCGAGTGACAGGGTTGCCATAATGTATTCCTGCTTTAGCCGATTGCTTCAAGCATGGCGGAGGCACTGCTGTTATTGGCTTCACCGGCATTTTCATCCAGCATAATTTTTTCGATCACGCCATTCTTAACCAGCATGGCATAGCGCTTGGAGCGAAGACCAAGCCCGGCACCACTAAGGTCAAGATCGGTACCGGTTGCCTTGATAAACTCCTGGTTGCCGTCAGACAGCATATCGATACGACCGTCCACACCAAGACTTTTAGCCCAGGCGGCTGCAACAAAAAAATCAGCTACCGAAAGGCAGGCAACCGCATCGACACCTTTTGCTTTCAGGGCATCTATGTTTTCCAGATACCCGGGCACATGCTGCTCCGAGCAGGTTGGTGTGAAAGCGCCAGGTAGCGCAAAAATGACGACGGTGCGATCTTTGCAATATTCCGCTATGTCGACATCTGTGGGGCCATCTGCAGTCATTTGCTTGAGTTTGATGGAAGGAAGCGTATCGCCGGCTTTCAGCATGGTGTTGGACTCCGTAAATGTTGACGATTAGAATGAGAATAACTAGCGCAGAATGCTACCATAACGCGGCGCGATTTTGCCGTTTGTCAAAGCATCGATGCCCGGCTACTCTGGTCTTGCTCAGGTTACCAATATCTGTGGTCTGAGCGACATTGCTTCAGGTACCTAATCAATGACAGCCTCAATGACAGCCATACCGACTTTGCCTTTTCAGCCTGATATCTCTGTTAAACCGGAGGTTCACCCGTATTTTGACCCGGCAACCAACACTATTTCCTACATAGTCGTTGACTCCTCTACGGGGCATTGCGCAATCATAGACTCAGTACTGGATATTGATTATGCCGCGGGCAAAATCAGCTACACCAGTGCTGGCAATTTGATTGACGAAGTCAAAAAAGGCGGTTGGGATTTGCAATGGATTGTTGAAACCCATGTTCACGCAGACCACTTATCAGCCGCCCCCTACATCCAGTCACAGCTGGGTGGCCAACTGGGTATTTCAGAGCACATCACTGAAGTCCAGAATACTTTTGGCAAGATCTTTAATGAAGGCACAGATTTCCAACGCGATGGTTCGCAATTTGACCGGCTATTTGCTGATGGTGACAGCTACTCTGTCGGGACCTTAGAAGCCCGGGTCATGAATACCCCCGGCCACACACCAGCATGTACAACACACGTAATTGGCGATTGTGCTTTTGTTGGAGATGCGCTGTTCATGCCTGACAGTGGCAGTGGCCGTGCCGATTTTCCCGGTGGTAATGCACGCGACCTCTATCGATCGATTCATCGTATCTTGCTGTTACCTGATGAAACCAGGTTATTTATGTGTCATGACTACGGTAAAGGCGGGCGCGACATTCTGTGGGAGACGACAGTGGATGAACAGAAAAAAAATAATGTCCATATTCGCGATGGCGTCAGCGAAGATGAATACGTAAAGATGCGTGAAGAACGTGATGCCGAACTCAACGCACCCAAGCTGATTATCCCGTCTTTACAGGTAAACATGCGTGCGGGTGAAATTCCTGTGGACGAAGATGGCAAACCGATGCTTAAAGTGCCACTTAATCTACTTTGATTACAGCCAGCCATTACAGCCAGCCCTGTACATTCAACGACTAACATGCAACGACTAACAGGCAATGACTAACATGCAATGACTAGCAAACCGTCAATGAGATAATTTCATTCATCCCTGTTATCCAGTTCTTTAAGCATTTTCTCAACAGCCTCGATCCGTTCGAGGCAAGCAGCGTAAGCCTTGGTACCCTGCTCTACCATCGGCAATATGGCATCTACATCCGGTGTTTCCTGGTTCGCAAGAAATTCTGCTGCATCTTTCAGCTTGGTGTAATTATCAAGATAAGCGGAAGTAGTTGAAGCCTTGTCTTCCACGGTATTTTCAGGCACGGATTTTTTAGGGCTCATGTTTTGTGTTTTCCGGTACGGGAAGGTTTACTGGCCAGGTCTGTTCTTGTAATGATTTCACCATCACGGAACCTGATAGCTAGCTCCTCTTGCTTGGCTGCACTGCGCTTGTCGGTGACAACAATTTCTTCACCCGAGCTTGTCGTGGATAAAATCAGCGCAAAACCGCGCTCCAGAACATTTTTAGGGTCCAGATGCTGAATCGTTGAGTTGAATTGCTGTATCGCATGCCGGGCAGATTGCAACGATAGCCGCGTGTTCGTGATAGTTGCCTGCTTCATTTGTGACAGTACATGCTTTTGGGTAAGCACAGATTCACGGCCACCGTTAATCATGGTGGTTCGCGCAACGGCTATCCTGTCACGCGCATCTTCAAGCGTGCGACTAGCGCTGCTCATCAGCAATACCTGTTCAGACAGGATCAATGCTCTCATTGATACTACAGCATTTTGGGCATTTCTTTGCAGCGATGCCTGTTGCTGTTCCACGCTTTTTCTACACGCTGCCAGCAGTTCAAGCGGGCCCGTGCGAATGGTGAAATGTGCCGTCTGCGCGGCCTGTCGTGCAGCATTGAGCTGATCAAAAGCGTGGCGCAGCAGTCGCTGGTTACTGTTTATGCAATCCTGCCTCGATCTTTCAAGCAATCGCGCAGCATGTTTTTGTAATTGCAAGTGGTCGCTTCGAGCGTCACGCGCATTATCTATAACGGCGTTGAGAATATGAGCCACGACCAGCGATGGGGTTGGAAACGCACGTAATGCCAGTTCATCCAGGATGGTCGTGTCACGCTCGTGACCAACGCCAACCAGCACGGGCATCGGCATACGGCAAATGCCACGGGCGATTTTGATTTTATTAAGCTCATAAAGGCCTGCTTTATCACCTCCGCCACGAATGACAACCAATGCATCAAACGGTTTAACCTTGTGCTCAGCAACCACTTTAGCAAACGCTGCGAGAATGCTGTCATCGTTCTTGTCACTTTGGAACAATGCTGGAAAATAGCTGAAATGGCATAACTTATATTGTTCCAGCATATCAGCCTGAGTCCTGAAATCACCCAGACCGGCCGCTGATTCAGGAGAAACGACTGCCACACGGGTAAAGTCTTCCGGTTCTGGCAACTGCCTGTTACGGTCAATTTCACCCAAATCGGTTAAACGCGTGCGAATCGCATTTAACCTGGCCTCCATATCACCGAGAGAAAACGCCGGGTCAAATTCCACCACGGTAAGCCGTAATCCGTACTGTGCATCAAAAGCCACTTCCAGCCGGATGAGTATTTTCAAACCGGTCGCCAAACGCGTACCCGCGGCTTTTTCGAATTGCTCAACGATATGTTTGCGACTCTGCCAGATCATGGCGGTAGCTTTCGCCGCTTTTGCATCCTCGTAGCTTGAAAGCTCCAGACGATAATAACCACGGTGATGTACATTCAGCACTTCCGCACGAACCCAGTAAGTTGATGGCAGCGCTTCACGCACAGCATCGTCTACCATGTTCATCAATTGGTACAGGGACAGTGATGAATTGTGCTTTTCAGTCATCGATTGTCTGCGGGGTGCATCACAAGAAACAATTGTACCTCGCCTTCAGTTCTAGAGAAATCACATCTATCCAGAGATGGCTAAATCTTGCCGATACTGGTTAATCAAGATGGTAGCAACCACACCGCATCCGCAGGTATAGTCACCAATATTTCCTGTTCGTTTATCAGCCCTTCCACCTCGTTCGGATTACAGATAGCCTCGATTTCGTGACTGCCTATAGATAGTTGCAAACGCGTCTGCGTTCCCAGATAAATCTGTTTAACAAGATTGGCAGGCAACGTATTAGGCTGAGAATGATCAGTGGCCAGGTGCACGTTTTCGGGGCGGAATGTGAGCGTGCCAGCGCCCTCTCCGTTTCCAACCGTTGACTGTTCCGAAACTGCCAGTTTGCCAAGACCGGATTCAAAAACACCGTTTTTCAGCTGGCCCTGAACGAAGTTCCTGCCACCAAAAAAACGCGCTGTCGCTTCGTCAACCGGCCTCTTGTAAAATTCCTCCGGCCTGTCAAATTGCTTCATGGTGCCGTCGAGAATTAACGCCACCTTATCGGCAAGTACGACGGCTTCTTCCTGGTCGTGAGTGACAAAAATAGTTGTAATTCCCATCTGCTGCTGTAAGGATCGAATAAGGTCTCGCATTTCAATTCTCAAATGCGCATCCAGATTGGACAATGGCTCATCCAGTAGAAGAACCTTGGGTTGAACAATGAGTGCACGTGCCAGAGCTACACGTTGTTGTTGCCCACCCGACAATTCACTCGGGCGCCGTTGTCCCAGATCCGGCAATTTGACCAACTCCAGCATATCCGCCACACGACGTTCAATCTCCGGTTTCGGTGCTTTACGCATTTTTAAACCGAAACCAATATTGTCAGCCACACTCATGTACGGGAATAACAGGTAATTCTGAAAAACCATGACAACGCCCCGATGTTCAGGCTTGTCAGCAAGAACTGAACGACCATCAAAAGTGACATCACCGGAAGTTGGCGCTAAAAGCCCGGCAATCATTTTCATGGCTGTTGTCTTTCCACAACCGGAAGGCCCTAAAATCGCTGTTAGCTCTCCGGATTCAATTTCCAGAGAAAGCTTATCAAGCGCAGGCTCCCTGGCCCCGGGGTAAACTTTAGTCAGCGATTGTATGGAAACGTGGGTCAAATCTGTCCAAAGCTCCCAACTGCACCATTACGTCCAGACAAATGGCGCGCCGTAAACAACAGGATGATAATTCCCGGCAATATGTAAATCATACCTATGGCACCGGTAATATCATTGCGACCTGAGGTTGCGAAATTGAATAACAGTAACGGTAAGGTAACGACACGGCCACCACCAATCAGCAACGTAAGAACGTACTGACTCCAGGATACGAGAAAGGCAAACAAACCACCTACAATGATACCCGGCATAATTGACGGTAACGTGACATACCAGAATGTTTTCAATGGTGAAGCGCCAAGCGTTCTTGCCTGTGCTTCATAAGCAGGATCATAGTTGGAAAAAACACCGGACATCACCAATATCATATAGGGCAATGTTGGTATCAGGTGGACCAGTATTACACCACTCACCGTGTTATTTAAGCCAAATGAAATAAACACGGAATGAATACCGAGCACCACAGCAATCCCGGGCACGATTATGGGTGCCAGAATCATGAGTTCAACAAGCTGTTTACCTCTGAAGTTATATAAACCCAGCGCACGCCCTGCTGGAACACCGATCAGTATGGACAATACAGTTGCGGCCAATGAAATGCCTATTGTCAGCCAAAGACTGTCAATAACACCGGAAGTATCCGAGAAGGCATATTCCCACGCTCTCATAGACCAATGGGTTGGCAGCAAGTCGGGGAAAAACCATCCTTTGGCAAAGGACCAGATGGCCAGCGGTATCAGTGGCAGTACCAGCCATATTATAAGGAGGCTTCCAGTCAGAAAGCGAAAACTTCTAATTCCTAGAGAGTCTTTGCCAACCATGATCAGCCCCGGATACGTTTACGTGAGTAACGTAGATACAGGTAGATCATTACCGCGCTAAGCAGTGCTATAACAATTGCCATGGCCATGGCTTCCGGACGGGCCGCCAAATCTACGTCAGTGTATTTGCGATAGGCAAGCACTGGCAATGCAGCAGGAAAACTTGCACCCAAAATAGCAGGTATTTCATAAGCCCCGAAAGTAAAAGCAAACACCATCACCGAGGCAGACAACATTCCGGGAAAAATAAGCGGTAACAGCACGTAACGAAACGACTGCCACCGAGTAGCACCTAATGAACGTGCAACACTCTCGTAGTCCTCACCTATCGTTTGCATATTGGCTAGTACAATAACCCCGATGAACGGCACTTCTTTCCAAACATATTGCAGTATGATCCCTACCGCGTAGGGGTCGAAAACCAGCGCAGGAAAATCACTGGTACTGGCAATCATGCCCCAGTGCGCCGCAAGTCGCGCAAAGCTGCCCGATTGAGAAAACAAATACAATATGCCAATAGCACCAACCAGGTGTGGAATCGTCAAATTCAGCTGAAACAGAAAGTTAACGATTGCCCGGCCAAGAAAGTGGCGCCTTAACAGTAACGCAGCCCCCACAGCTATCACGGTTGATATTACAGTCGATGTAAACGCGATATGAAAGGTCAGCAAAAAAGACAGATAGAATTCACGGTCAGTGAATACTGACAGGTATGCACTCAAGTCCGGATCCGTGAGGCCGATCACCGGCATGTAGTTAAAACTACGCATCAGCCCGATGAAAAGCCCACCGAAAAACAACAGCCCAATAACAAGCAGCGCCGGCACCAACATTAAAAATATTTTTAATCGTTCCGACATGATTCAGCTGCGTAGTAGCACGATCATTGCCAGCAGAAAAAGTGCCTGATGACTCGACTGATCAAAAGCACCAGCTCAAGCAACTCACACTTTTAGTGCTGGATCATTTTAGTGCTGGATCAAATAAAGCTAGTTACCAACATTCTCTTGCCAACCCTTCTCGATCGCCGATATCCACGATGCCTGTAACTCGGGCAATGCCGCCTTTGCCAGTTCAGCAGCCGGAGCGACATTCGGGTGGGGGTTCAGGCTTGCAAACTTAGCTTGAATGTCATCGCTGGTTCTTGACACATCAATGGCGGCAGCTGCACCCCAGACATCAGGCAGTGCTTTTTGATATTGCGCTTGCCCCGAGAGCAATACATTTTGCAACACCATGGCTGCCGCCTTGTTTGGAGAATTAAATGGAATGATAGTGTAATTGGTATTTCCGATGGTTCCATCGGTCAGGCCATATCCTTGCGTAGTTGGCGGGAAAACACCATTTTCTATATTCAGGCCAACACCCGCGGGCTCGTAGTTAAAGGTGAGATCCACTTCGGAATTAGCATAGAGTTGCTCCAACGCACTAATCGATGCCGGGTAGGTTTTACCTTCGCGCCAGAGACTGGGTTCCAGATCGTTCAGAATCTCCCATGTCTTTGCGGCAACTTCATCATATTTTGCTTGATCAAAATCACCCAGCAAATTATCCACACCACCTGCGGCGTAATAAAATACGTGCCGGACAAAAACGGAACCGTTAAAGTCCGGGGGTGCGGGATAGGTGAACTTACCCGGATTGGCTTTTGCCCAGTCAATTATCTCCGGGATTGATTTGGGAGGACTATTGGTGCGTGCTGTATCGTAGGCGAAAGCGAACTGAGCTTTTGACCACGGCACCTCACAACCTTCTACCGGTACACCGAAGTCATTGGCTATCGCCGGATTGCTCCAATCAACGAGCTTATTATTAGGCAGAGTTTCTGTATAACCACAAAACGCCAGGCCACCTTGTTTCATAGTGCGAAAATTCTCGCCATTGATCCAGATCATATCAACAGAGCCCTTATCCAGCACACCGGACTCTTTCTCACCCAGAACAATATTGACAGCCTCTACAGTATCGCTTAGACCAACCCTGTTAAGTTTGATATCGAAGTCGTCTTTTAAAATACCACCGATGAACTCGGTAACATACTGGTTGATGTTGTCTGAACCTCCCCATAAAAACCAATTAACCTCACCACCCTTGGCCAGACTGACTACCTCATCCCAGGATTTGCCAATAAGGGATGAACCGTCAGCTGTATCAGCATGAGCCGCGATGGGTGCTAACACCAATGCACAGGCCAGTAAGCCTGCATTTATTTGATTCTTCATTAACTCTCTTTTACTCGTTCTTCAAATTTCACTTCGCTTTCTCAAGCGCATCATAAAAATTCAGAAATATCTCGTCACGTTGCACATCATGCGCTTCCCGCATCAAATGCCTTTCATCGCACTTTTCCCAGTACAACTCTTCATTTAATACCGGGGACGTAGTCAGCATGGTTGGCACCCAGTCCGGGTTAATTAACCAGGCAATATTGATAATATCCCAGATAACCCAAGTTCGCCGTTGCGTATCATCGATCGCAAACATGGTGTGCAATGGATTATGCGTATACAAGTGATGGAGATACTTACCAATGGCACCGCGTCCCTGCACAAATGTTTCCATTTCGGGTAATGAGATTTTTAGCTGCGCACCAACCTGGTAACCCGGCAGATAGACATGCGGCACACCACAATCAAAGATAAGCCGGGATGCATGTACGTCCTGAACAAGATTCAGCGAGGGGCGATTACAATGTGGCGAGCAGGAAGGATATGCGGATGTCCATACAACCACGACATTTTCCCGAATTTCCGGTGCCACCAAAAGTGCCGACGCAATATTCGTTACACACCCCAAAGCTGCTATATACAACGGTGAGCTGCCACTTTTCGCGCAGTCAATAATGACATCAACAGCTTCCGAACGTACGGGCTCGTCTATAGCTGTCATATAGGATTGCGCACCGCGAAAAACCTTTCCCTCAGTGGCCATTGCCAGTTTGCCAAAGACGTTGATGATCTCCTGATAACTAAGCTCCATACCCTGTTTGGCATCGACAAACTCAAGATCAGAAACCTGGCGGCCTTTGGCATGCAGGCGCTGAACCCAGCCCTGAAACCCACCTACCAAATATTCCTCTGCGACTTCGTGCTGTTGCAACGCTTTTTCTATTTGCAATAATTCAGCTTTATGGTGTGCAAAAGAAAAAGGCTCGGCAGTCACTGCTTCGACAGATAACTTCTCAGGCGACAGTAGCGCCCAAGCTAACGCAAACTGATCATCAATTTCGTTGGCTGTATCAGTATCTATCAGTACACGGGATCGCCCAGCTGGAGCAATCAGGCGTTCTTCCATCAACGCTCGATCAAGGGGCGGGAATTGCCCACTGCTCATCGCTTTATTCTCTTTGGCGCCATTTTTCCCACTAATCACGAAATTGTCTGTGACGTTATTGATTCGGACTCAATTTTACCTTGTCTTGGCAAAAAATATCCCCTGGAAAGCGACTTACTTATTAGTGTGAATGGTCGAATAGCTACGCAGAATAAGGGGCACAAAACAGGCTCACAATCAAATTCGTGCCTGTTTTGCGTTGTTGTGGCGGGACTGAGCCTTTACGTGCAGGGCCACCAGATATCAAATTGGCGGCATCTCGATTAGGCTACCTTCAAAAACATACGGCATCGCATGCTTTGGAACGCCCCTGGAACGGGGCGCTGAAGGAAAATTGCTGAATAGAAACCCGATTTGTTGAAAAGAAACCCTAAAACGGTTACCCATAAAGGTTAACCGTAGGCAACTCGAGCAATAGACAGCCGAGCTGCTTGATACTCAGGCGGCTTTCAAGAGATTGTCATCGTCATCTATCAAACGCTTTTCCTCAAGCTTTTCATAGACCTCGGAACGATGAATCCCGATTTCTTTTGGTGCATCAAATCCCAGCTTCACCTGCTTTCCTCTAAGTTCCAGCACAGTGACAGTGACTTCGTCATTTATGACTATTTTTTCGCCAATACGGCGTGACAGAATGAGCATATCCTCTCCATACATCTCCAAACAATAGAACTATTGTTCGCAAGATATATGCCTTTACACCATACTCCACTACTAATGAACCGCCCTGTTGCCCCAAATGCGCCCTTTTTGGCACTCCACGACGTAACGAAGGAGTAATTATTATGCCCCCGGTAACAGACATTCCTAGAAGTCAGTCGCGATACCACCTTCCGATTTGCGCCTCGTTACAAATGCCTGCAGCTCCTCCTTGATCGCACTATCCATCGCTGGCTCTTCATAGCTGGACAAACGTTCTTTCCACACACGGTTGGCCTTCGTCATGGCATCTGGACGCCCGGCCTCCTCCCAGCTTTCATAGTTGCGCCAGTCACTCAGGATGGGCGAATAGAATGCGTCGCGATAACGTGACTGAGTATGTTCGGTTGCAAAAAAATGTCCGGCTGGCCCCACATCCTTGATCGCTTCAAAAGCCAGCGCATCAGTCGAACAATCCAGTGGTTGCAAGAACTCCTGCACCATCTGCAGCAGGTCAATATCCAGGATGGTTTTCTCGAAGGAGCAGCACAACCCACCTTCCAACCAGCCAGCACCATGCATCATCAGATTGGCTTGACTATTTATAAATCCCCAAAGAGAAAAAACCGATTCATAAGCCGCCTGTGCATCCACTGTGTTGGCAGCGCAGACATTGGAACTCCTGTAAGGCAAATTATACCGACGCGCCAATTGCCCACCAACAATCTGGGCCTTCATATACTCAGGCGTGCCAAATGCCGGTGACCCTGATTTCATATCCACATTGGATGTAAAACCACCGTACATTACCGGTGTACCCGCGCGAACCATTTGCGCGAATGCTATTCCTGCAAGCGCTTCCGCATTTTGTTCCACCAGGGCTCCAGCGATCGTGACGGGTGCCATCGCACCTGACAGAGTAAACGGCGTGACCACCACAACCTGCCCGGTACGCGCCATTTCAATAATGCCCTGCATCATGGGAATGTCCAATTGCAATGGCGAGTTGGTATTGATGACGGTAAAAACCGAGGGCTGCTGCAGAAGCTGCTCGTGGGTCAATCCACGTGCTATGCGAACCATTTCAATACCATCACGATTACGCTCAGCACCGAGCGAGTAGATACAAAAGGCTTTGTCGGTCAGCGTCAGAAGATCATAGATACAATCAATGTGGCGAGTACTGGCATGTAAATCCACCGGCTCAACCGGATAGCCTCCATTAACATGCAATACGTTGTGCATCTGCGATAGACGCAGAAAATTCTGGTAGTCCTGCTGATTTCCGGTACGTCTGCCATGATCCAGACACGAAGCATTCGGCGCACTTGCCATCATCGAAAAAACAACATTGTCACCACCGATTTGAACGGTATGCGCCGGGTTACGCGCGTGCAGAGGAAAGGTAGCTGGCGACAACGCCACCTTTTCTTCAATCAGTCCGGGATCAAACCGGACCATCATGGTTTCGCTATCGACGTAAGCACCCTGCTCTCGCATGATATCCCGGGCTTCACTGTGCAGAACCCGAATGCCCAATTCGGACAGGACACGTAATGATTCAAGGTGTATCCCTTCAAGCTCGTCTTCACTGATCAGACTTTGAGGTGGAGAGGGATAACGCAAACGGGAAAAAGGCCGTTGTGAAATAGCTACCCGTGCGGCATTGCTACCATCGCCGCGTGCTGCGTTTTTTTTACCACGACGGCGGCGACGTTGATTTTGTTGTGGTAGATCATTCAAGTCAGACACTACAAAAAGTACCTCAGGATAGGGATAGATCTAATACGGATAGATCTATTTACGCTCTATTTACGCTTAATCCGTGTTCAGCCTACAAACCTCTGGCAGACAGTGCTCTGTCCAGACGCGGGTACACTTTTCGCGCATTACCCTCAAACACAAGCGCCTTGTCGGTATCAGGGATGCTCAGGTTATCGATGTAGCGTTTGGTATCATCGAAGTTATGACCGGTCTCGGGGTCGACACCTTTTACAGCACCAAACATTTCCGATGCAAACAGGATGTTCCCCACATCAATAACGCGGAACAGACAATCGATGCCCGCTTGATGGTAGACACAAGTGTCGAAATAAACATTTTTCATCAAGTGCTCAGTAAGCAATGGCTTCCCCAACATATCAGCCAGGCCTCGATACCGGCCCCAATGATAAGGAACGGCACCCCCACCATGCGGAATGATAAATTTTAGCTCGGGAAAGTCCTTGAACAGATCCCCCTCTAATAGTTGCATAAAAGCCGCGGTATCGGCGGCAATGTAGTGAGCACCAGTCGCATGAAAGTTGGGATTGCAGGACCCGGACACATGAATCATCGCTGGCACTTCCAGCTCAATCATTTTTTCGTAAAACGGGTACCAGGAACGGTCCGTTAACGGCAAACCCTGCCAGTGCCCGCCGGACGGATCCGGATTGAGGTTGCAGCCCACAAATCCCAATTCATTGACGCAACGCTCAAGCTCGGCGATGGAATTGGCTATAGGTGCGCCCGGAGATTGTGGTAGCTGACAGACCCCGATAAAGTTTTCGGGAAACAGTTGAGTCACTCGGTATATAAGGTCATTACAGATGCCTGTCCATACCGTGGACACCTGTTCATCACCGATATGGTGTGCCATGCCTGATGCACGCGGTGAAAAAATGGTCATATCCGCACCGCGCTCTCGTAACGCACGCAGCTGATTGTTTTCAACGCTTTCGCGAATCTCATCATCACTAATGACACCCAAGCGGGGAGGCTCTACAGACGGTTTATCAAAATGCGCAAGTTGTGCCTGTCGAAAAGCCTTCAAGGGCTCGGGCTCAGTTGTGTAATGACCGTGACAATCAATAATCATCTTTTTTCATATCAGCATCGTTTGCGGGCTACGCGAGTATAAGCATGCGCGGCAATACAGAGCAACCACCCCAATGCAGCCTTTAAACACAGGGGCTAAAGTACCGATCAGGGGTTGCATGCCCTATACTTCTCGCTAAGGGGTGAGCTATATCGACCTGCCTATCCCGGCCGCTGGCATTATCACGCCACGATTGATAGGAACATGAAATTAAATTAACCGTGAAAAACCCAAGTGCCCGACCTACAGCCAGATAGTGTCCAATTCCTGCTGAACGGCCAGCAGATCTGTGTCAGGCAGGTAGCCGCGGATTCAACCTTGCTGTCTTTCCTGCGCGAGCAGCAGCAACTCAAAGGCACTAAGGAAGGTTGCGCCGAAGGTGATTGCGGCGCTTGCACGGTGCTGGTTGGTCGTCTACTGCGTGGCCAGTTGGTGTACGAGTCCGTGAACGCCTGTATCCGTTTGCTGGCATCAGTGCATGCCTGCCACGTAGTAACCATTGAATACCTCAATACCTACCCGGCAAATCAATCGGGTGAGCCTGATTCAAGTGAATCCCTGCACCCCGTGCAGCAGGCAATGCGGGATGAGCATGGCTCACAGTGCGGGTTTTGCACACCTGGCATTGTGATGAGCCTGTACGCGCTATGGCTCAATGAATCTGCTCCCAGCGAACAAACGATTAAAAGACACCTTCAAGGTAACCTATGCCGCTGCACCGGCTATTCACCGATCATCAGGGCAGCACAAAGTGCTGCCCGCATCGAAACACGTAGCAAAGACCAACTGTTTGCCGGCGGAACTTCGGTAACCGAACAGCTCGCCACTATGGAATCTGTCGAACCACTGGAGTTTTCGGATGGCAATTCGCAATGGTTCCGGCCAGCCACGCTTGATCAAACAGCCGAAACTCTTGAGAAACATAAATCTGCAACCATACTCGCTGGCAGCACCGATGTGGGATTATGGGTCACCAAGTCCTTCAAAAAAATATCGCCAGTTGTTTCGATTGCCCATCTTGACGACCTGCACGAGATTTCAATCAGCGAAGACAGTATTACCCTGGGCGCTTGTGTGACTTATTCGGAAGCAGCCAATGTGCTGTTAACAGAATTTCCCTCATTGTCTGAATACTGGTACCGCATCGGTGGTGAGCAGGTGCGCAACATGGGAACCATCGGCGGCAACGTGGCGAATGGATCACCGATTGGCGACACGCCACCGGTGCTGATCGCACTGGGTGCTACCGTGATACTGCGTAGCGCTAAAGGGACCCGAACTGTGCCTATTAGCCAATTCTTTATTGACTACGGTGTGCAAGATCGGCAGCCGGGAGAATTTATCCAGTCAATAGAAATCCCGTTACCGGCCCGTACCGCTCGAATCGCGGCCTACAAAATCAGCAAGCGCCGTGATGAGGATATATCAACCGTGTGCTGCGCATTTAATGTGACTGTGCAGGATGATCAGGTTGCCGATCTGAAAATTGCTTACGGTGGCATGGCGGGCATTCCTAAACGTGCAGAGGCAACCGAACAACTTTTGCTGGGAAAACCCTGGCAGCAAAGCACTATAGATGCAGCTTGCAAGTGCCTGCGCGATGAGTTCACACCGCTAAGTGACTGGCGGGCCACAGCAGACTACCGCCGGGAAGTTTGCGCCAATCTGTTGCAGCGGTTTTTTAATGAGTTCTGAATCCACACACCAACCCATTACGCATGATTCGGCACACCTGCACGTAACCGGGCAGGCAGAATATACGGACGATATACCAGAGCCCGCAGGTTGCCTGCATGCAGCGATCGGCTGGTCACCGGTTGCTCATGGCACACTCAACAGCATGGAGCTGCAGCAGCTTAGCGAGGCAGACAACGTCGTGGCGATCATCACCACGGATGATATACCGGGCTCCAATGATATTTCGCCGACCGGCTTGAATGACGAGCCTGTGTTTGCCACCGACACGGTGAGCTTCCACGGCCAACCGCTGTTTGCAGTGGTCGCAACCGAGCGTGATGCCGCGCGGCGGGCAGTCCATCAGGTCAAACCCGATATAACGCCAATTGAACCCTCTATTGAGATTGACGATATCGTTAACGCAGCATCCGGGGCCGCCCACCCCACGGCTATGGTTACCAGCCCATTGACATTGCAACGCGGTGACCCCGGCGCTGTGCTGGCTCTGGCACCTCACCAGCTGAGTGGCACCCTGCGCATCGGTGGCCAGGATCATTTTTATCTGGAAGGTCACATTGCCATGGCAGTTCCCGGAGAGGACGGCACTATGCTGGTGTACTCGTCAACCCAGCATCCATCCGAGGTTCAACATATGGTGGCGAAGGTGCTGGGCATTCCCTCAAGTGATGTGACCGTACAAGTCAGACGCATGGGAGGTGGCTTTGGTGGCAAAGAAACTCAATCCAATCTGTTTGCGGTTGTGGCGGCCGTTGCAGCACGCAAAACCGGTAAGGCTGTAAAACTGAGGCCGGATCGTGACGATGATATGCGCATGACAGGCAAACGGCACGACTTCCGTATCGATTACAAAGTAGGCTTTGACGACCAGGGCGTGATTCATGCGGTTGAAGCATTGTGTTCGGCACGTTGCGGTTATTCAGCCGATCTTTCCGGCCCTGTTACCGATCGAGCACTTTTTCACGCCGACAACGCTTACTATTACCCCAATGTGCGTTTACGCTCGCAACCCTTAAAAACCCACACAGTTTCAAATACAGCCTTTCGCGGATTTGGCGGCCCACAAGGTTTACTGGCCGCTGAACGCATCATTGAAGAGATCGCCTTTCACCGCAAGCTCGATCCGCTTGTCGTCAGGCAACGAAATTTCTACAGTGATGCAAGCTGTTCACTACAACAGGAACCTGCTGCCGCAGCAGGCAGTGACCCTGCCACACACCCACCGGCCAGAAATATCACGCCCTATCACCAGGTAGTCCACGACAACATCATAAAACGTCTGGTGGATGAACTGGCTACTAGCGGCAACTACCACCACCGGCGTGAAGAAATTTTGCACTACAACAGCCAGAACCGCTACAGGCGACGAGGTATTGCATTGACACCGGTCAAGTTCGGTATATCTTTTACTGCAACCTGGTTTAACCAGGCAGGAGCATTGGTCAATATTTACCGCGACGGTTCCATATTATTGAACCACGGTGGTACGGAAATGGGGCAAGGTTTATTCACCAAAGTTGCACAGATAGTCGCTGATGTTTTTGGAGTTTCAACTGATGGCATCAGGGTTTCGGCAACCCGTACTGACAAGGTACCCAACACATCGGCAACAGCAGCCTCCTCAGGAACTGACTTAAACGCCATGGCAGCACTGGATGCCGCCACAATACTCCAACAAAGACTGGTCGATGTTGCGGCAACACATTTCGGGGTAGCCAGGGAAGCTGTGGTTTTCAAAAACGGTCAGGTTGAAATTGGCAATAAGAGCATCGACTTTTCAGAACTCACAGAGCTAGCCTACATGCAGCGCGTGTCACTGTCTTCAACCGGATTTTACAAAACACCCGATATCCACTGGGACAGGGAAAGCGGACGTGGCAACCCTTTCTACTACTTTGCCTATGGTGCGGCGATTTCTGAAGTCAGCATTGATTTACTCACCGGCGAGTACGAGGTGGTTCGAGCTGATATCCTGCACGACGTGGGCAAGTCACTGAATCCAGCCATCGACATAGGCCAGGTTGAAGGTGGCTACATTCAGGGAATGGGCTGGCTGACAACGGAGGAATTATGGTGGGATGACTCTGGCGCTTTGCGTACTCATGCTCCATCAACTTATAAAATTCCTCTGGCTTCGGATATTCCTGCCATATTTAATGTCCGACTAGCGGATTGGTCCAACAATCCGGCA
>CALLOA010000065.1 GCA_938005265.1 uncultured Granulosicoccaceae bacterium | reverse complement strand
GACCAGGCTGTCAACTCGATTTATTTTTTGCCAATGAATCTTGGTGGTGATGGTTATGACACCCACCCTTTTCTGGCACCTGAGCGAAATCGTTACTTCAAAACTCATTTTGATGTCAGCAAACTACATCAATGGAATATTGTTCTGAATCACGCACAACGTCGTGGAATCGCCTTGAATGTGGTGTTGAACGAAACCGAAATCGAAAACCGTGAATGGCAGGACGATGGTGCTTTCGGTCTGGAAAGAAAACTTTACTACCGTGAAATGGTTGCACGTTTTGGCTACCTGATGGCGGCCAAATGGAATATTTCCGAAGAGAACAACTTCCCTCTGGACTTTGTACGTGAGGCAGCTGCCTATCTTGCGGCACTCGACTGGACATCAAAACCCGTAAGTATTCATACTCCTCCAGACCGATTTGAAAACTATTTCGGTGTACTCGGCAATCCGAATATCACCGCTACTTCCATTCAATACAGCGTTGATCGGGCTGGTGAATACACCGAAACCTGGCGTCGGCAATCACGTGACGCCGGCGTTCCATGGGTACTCGATATGGACGAGAATGACAGCGGACTACTGGATACAAATGCAGATGATTTGCGTAAGCGTGTGCTCTATGACGTATTGTTCAGTGGCGGCAACATCGAATGGTATTTTGGATTCGGTGGGCCGGTACCCGGCGGGGATATTACCGTCGAAGACTTCCGCACGCGCGAAGCGATGTGGGGATTCTCAAGACACGCGCGAAGCTTTCTCGAGAACAACACGTCGTTTCATCGCATGCAACCCGATGACGCTGCAGTCAGTGGTGAAAGCGGTGACTTCGGTGGCGCTGAAGTATTTGCTGACCCCGGCAACACCTATGCCATCTACCTCCCACGAGCCAATCAGAACGCCCGACTGGATACACGTGGCAATGGTGGCAACGGCCCCTGGGAAATTCGTTGGTACAACCCGCGTAACGGTCAATTTGAATCGAGCGAAATTCGCAGTAACAGCGGCCAACTGGACCTTGGCAACGCACCCAACAATCCTGACGAAGACTGGGTAATTCTGGTTCGTCGTACAGATGGCAGCAACACAGGAAGCCAAGCTGCCCCGGACAACGGCAACAATAATCCGGTTATGGCAAACTCCGTCACCAACACGGGTAATGGCAATGGTTTTGTCTATAGCAGAACCGATAAAAGTGAATACAGGTGGGTTGAAGGTAGCGGCAACATCTGGATTGACGCAGAACTCGCGGCCTGCCTCGGTGGTGCCACACAACGTGGCGACTGGCAGGACTTGAACAGCATAGCCCCCGGATTCGACACCATTGCGCAACCGGTTTGCGATACCGGTAGCTCAAACATTCCGCTGTCTAATGGCAACGGTTTCGTTTACAGCAGAACCGATAAAAACGAATTCCGCTGGGTGGTTGGCAGTGGCAATATCTGGATCGACGCCAATATGGCAGCCTGCCTTGGCGGGGCAACACAATTCGGCACCTGGGCAGACTTGAACGAAATCGCGCCAGGGTTCGATACGATTGCACTGCCAGTTTGTAACTAGAGCTGTTAATTCAAAAACCGCATCACGCCACCTGTGAAGGTGGCCTGCCTGCTTGCTAATAAATCAATTCCTGAAATGATTTATTAGCAAGCAGGTTGTTGTATCTGGATCCTGTAGCTGAATTCTGAGTTATAGCTCTTCGTGGACTCGAGCATGCACAGGTCACGATTTGCTATTATCAGGATTTGCGTGCAATTTTCTTATGGATGGACGATTGAACAGGCGATCATTCCTGCAACTGTGCAGCCTCGGTGCACTATCCAGCGCGTATCCGCATGCTCATGCAGTCAAACATGCAAACCAGACAGCCCGGGTCGAACTGTTTGCAAAAACAGGTGAAACAAAGATTGTAGGCCGTGATTTTCCTGCAACAGCTGTATGGGGATATAACGGGCAGATTCCCGGCCCGCCCATTCGCATAAGCCATGGCCAGTCACTTGATGTCACCGTAAATAACTTGCTTGAGGTTCCGACCTCGGTTCATTGGCATGGCATTCGACTACCCAACGCCATGGACGGAGTAGCGGGGCTGACACAAGCAGCCATCAATCCCGGACAATCCTTCCGCTATCAATTCTCACCTCCGGATTCCGGTACCTACTGGTATCACTCGCATGTCAACGCGCATGAGCAAATCGGGCGTGGAATGTATGGACCACTGATTATTGAGGAAGTAACACCTCCAGTGGTTGATCGCGAACTTGTCTGGATGATTGACGATTGGCGCTTACTGGACGATGCATCAATAAGTGATGATTTCAGTTCTGGGCACGATCTGTCACATGCCGGCAGAATCGGGAATGTACCCACAGTCAATGGCCGCTTCCGCGATGTTGTCAAAGTACGCAGTGGCGAGCGTATTCGACTGAGATTGATCAACGCGTCGAACGCAAGAAATTTTGCACTATCTTTTGGCGAGCTGCTGCCGACGGTGATTGCAATCGATGGTCAGGCTGTCACGCCATATAAAGCCAAGGCCCCCGTAATCGTTGGTGCCGCCGGGCGGGTGGATTTGATTCTGGACATGATTGGCGACCCCGACTCCAGCCTGATCGTCACAGATTCTTTTTATCGAAACGAATTTGATTTATGCCGCTTTGCCTACGATAAAAAACCACTTAGAAACTCAGCAATAAACGAGAGCATGAGTCTCCAGCCACCGCTATTACCAGAACCGGACTTGTCAAACGCGCAGAACTTGGAAATAGTCATAGCTGGGGGTGCAATGGGTGGACTTCAACGGGCAATCTACAACGGTGAATGGTTGGGCCTACGCGAAATCGCGCAACATGGCTACGTCTGGGCAATGAACGATATTGTTGGCAACAAGCTGGATATGTCACCACTAATCAGTGCAAAACGGGGCCAGACAATTCGGCTGACAATGCGAAACGAAACTGCATTCCCTCATCCGATGCACCTTCATGGCCACCACATGAAACTGCTCTCGATAGACAACAACGTGCAGTCAGACCCACGCTGGCTCGATAGTCCGCTCCTTATGCCAAAGCAATCCATGCAGCTGGCTTTCGTTGCAGACAATCCCGGGGATTGGTTATTTCACTGCCATGTGCTGGAACACCATAGAGCGGGTCTTGGCGCGTTGGTACGAGTCGCATAGCTTTTCCCGGACTGAAATTTCGGTATTATTGAGATTGCATCAGATACCGTGCTTTCGAGCACAAATGTTTTTAGGCGAACGACTCTATTCCTGATTTCGATAGGCCTGCGGATCATGAAACCGGCATTAACTACAATTTCCTTGTTTCCCCTCATACTTGTCTGGGTATGGTCATGGGCAATCGCATCAGAGGGTGTTGATGGAATTCGCGTATCTTTGAAGTCAGAGGACTTGGTGATAGTCCAGGCGGGGGAGAAGATTTACCAAACGCATTGTGCGTCTTGCCACGGTGTCTACCTTGAAGGGCAACCTGACTGGCGTACACGTGACGCTAGTGGTTTGTTACCCGCACCACCACACGATGCTACTGGGCACACGTGGCATCATGCAGATGATCTGTTGTTTGAAATTACAAAATATGGTGCGGCAGTCATTATCGGCGACAAAAACTACAAAACGAATATGCCCGTTTATAAAGACATATTAAGCGATCAGGATATCATTGCTGTTCTTTCGTTTATAAAAAACTCATGGCCTGAGGAACAACGTGTGTGGCAGGAAGAAGTTACAGCAACGGCAAATGGTGAAGCGCCGGAGCCAACGTATAAATCACCCATACTCGACAAATTGTTCAAGTAGTCAAAACCACCTCACGATTGCCACCTGTACCTGACGTTGCAGGAGTTTCAAATCTTGCAGTCATTCCAGCGCCTGAGGCATCTGGCGCTTTAACAATTTCAACAAGGTGAGCCACTCCCAGCAGCTCCATATTGCGGGCCAACCAATCGGGGTAAAGATGGGCAATAGTCAGGCTCTTCAACCGCACTCCCAGATCTTTCATCCCTCTGGATGGATGGTCCTGCGTTAACCATTGCATTACATACGGCAATGCACCACCGGCCAGCAATCGACCATCCGCTGGCAAGGCAAACAACCAATTCAGATCGCCACGTGATACCGGTGTGACTGTGCCCAGAGAAAACGGGCAGGCAGCAGTCAATCCCTCCAGATCGCCCGTATTGACTACCCAGGCAACAAGCGAAGGTTGTTTTTCAAGCTTGTGTTGCATCGCGGGTTCATCCAGCGCAAACCAGCGCGGTCGCGAGACGTAATCAGGATTACCTTCAAGTTCGGGGGCGACCGAAATAATTTCCAGGAAAATGTCATCACCCAGCTGCATCACATGATTGTGAGTAGCCATATTTCGATGTTCTCCCCCCTTGGGAACATCAACACCAAATTTCTCTTTGACAAACTCGACACCTGCACCCAGTGTTTTGGCGGCTATAACGAGGTGGTCCATGTTGCACTTTGGCACATCACTCATAACTTTTCTTCCAACACAGGACTCCAACCTGAGACGCCAAGCCGAAACCCGATTCAGGCACCCAACAACATTTCACTAATACAAATTAACGCATAGCAGCCAAATGGTATCAGGCTCTATTCAGTTTCCGCTTTGAACTTCACAGCACCAATATAGGGGAGGTTACGGTTACGCTGTGCGTAGTCGATACCATAGCCTACAACAAATTCATCCGGGATTTCGAAACCTACAATATCGGCCTTGACTTCAACTTCACGGCGTGTCGGTTTATCAAGCAAAGCACATATATACATGCGTGATGGCTCACGTGACTCTAACAAACGCTTTACGTGTTGCAACGTATGTCCTGTATCAACTATATCCTCCACCACCAGTATATCGCGGCCTTTGATCTCACCCCGCAGATCTTTAAGTATTCTTACTTCTCTGGATGATTCCATCGAATCGCCATAAGACGAGGTTTCAATAAAGTCTACTTCAACAGCAAGTTCCAGTTCACGTACAAGATCTGAAATAAACATGAATGAACCGCGCAACAAACCTATGACTATCAATTGCTCGGTCCCGTCAAATTCCTTGGCAATAGTCTTGGCCATAGACTCCACCCTTGCCGCTATTTCCTTGGCAGAAATCATCGGTTCAACAGTGTAATCGTTATGATTGATCATGTTTATACAAGTACCTGTGCAAGCTGATCGCAGTTCAAATCCCGTGTTATTGTGCAATTATGCCAGAGTACCCGCAACTTATAGCTATCACGTTAACCTTCCTCTTGGCAGGTACTGTCAAGGGAGTATTGGGGTTGGGATTACCAACTGTCAGCCTGGCGCTTATTACGCTGGTAGCAGACCTGCCAACGGCCATGACCCTGATGTTACTGCCATCACTGGTGACCAATCTCTGGCAGGCTTGTGCCGGCCCCTACACTCGTCCGGTGCTGAAAAGAATATGGCCACTTTTGAGTACAGCTGCCATCGCTGTGTTGATAGGCGGCCTGCTTTTCAAAGTCATTCACTTGAGTTGGCTAACAGCCCTACTGGGTCTTCTTATAATGCTGTATTCGCTAATCAGCCTCGGTGGTGCCAGGCTTGCAATCAACTCTGCAACCGAGAAGCCGTTAGGATTGGTTACCGGGCTGGTTAATGGCCTGTTAACCGGGCTCACCGGTTCATCTGTTGTACCCGGCGTTATGTACCTGCAAGCGCTGGGTATGCCACGGCAGATGTTTATCCAGTCGATGGGGTTTTTGTTTAGCGTTTCAACGGCTGCGCTGGTAATTGCATTTTGGTTGAACGGTATGCTTGATCAGTCACTATCGCTGATCTCGTTATGGGCGGTTTTTCCGGCTTTACTGGGAATGCCACTAGGGCAGTGGCTAGGCAAATTCATACCGGAAAAGCATTTCAGAACCGTTTTTTTTGGCTCTATCGGTTTTATCGGCGCATTTATTCTGCTGAGCAATATACCCATGCCATCCTGAAAACTGTGAAAAGCGGGACAGCTCTGCAAGCTGCCCGAGCGTGTCTCCCATCACGGCTCAACGGGTTTAAAGACAAGCAACTAACAACTAACAACTAACAACTAACAACTAACAACTAACAACTAACAACTAACAACTAACAACTAACGATTACGATAGATCGGCAACAAAGTTAGCAGGAAGAGAATACCCGCGCTGACGACTATTGATGGCCCGGCCGGTGTATCCAGAAAAAGTGATGCAAACAGGCCACCCACAACCGACAAACAACCAAAGATCATGGACACCCATGCCATGACTTCCGGCGTGGCAGAAAAACGCCGGGCACTGGCAGCAGGAATCAGCAAAAGCGCGGTAATTAGCAAAGCACCCACCAATTTCAGAGCCAGAGCTACCAACGCTGCGATCAAGAACATAAATACCAGCTCGATGATACGCGGTCGCATGCCTTCGGCCTCAGCCAGTTCGGCACTGACAGTGGATGCAAACATCGGTCGCCAGATCAACAGTAATACCAGACTAAGCACAGCCGCCGCGACGTAAATAACCACGACATCCATCTTGCTGATGGCAAGGATATCGCCGAACAACAAAGCCATCATGTCAACACCGCGATTACCGATTAATGACAGTGCCACCAAACCGAATGCCAAGGTGCCATGCGCCAGCAAGCCAAGCAATGCATCAGTTGAAACCACTGTGCGACGTTGCAAAAACAGCAATAGCAAGGCGACCAGGCCCGCCACAACAAACACTGCCAGTGTCACGCTGATTTCAGCAACCACCGCGGCGACCACGCCAAGAATGGATGCATGAGCCAGCGTATCTCCGAAATAGGCCAGCCTGCGCCACACCACGTTACACCCTAGCGGCCCGGCAATTAACGCAATACCAGCGCCACCGAGCAAGGCTCGAATAAAAAAGTCATCAAGCATCAATTTGAGGAATCATGCTGGTGAGTTGGGCAGGCATCGGTAATCGTACCGTCAGCCAGCTGCACACGACCATCCGGCAAATGCGTATGATCATGGTCATGTTCGTAGATGGCAAGAGTTGCCGCAGCTCGTTCGCCAAACAGCGCGTGGTATTCCGGATGCACAGCCACAGTTGACGGTGTACCACTGCAACACACATGGCCATTCAGGCAAACCACCTGATCGGTTGCCGCCATAACGAGGTGCAAATCGTGTGATATCAACAGCACACCGCATTGCAGCTCATCACGGATGTCGGCAATCAGTTCATAGAGCGATATCTGACCGCTGAAATCGACACCTTGTACCGGCTCATCCAGAACCAGCAAATCCGGCTCGCGGGCAATGGCCCGTGCCAGCAGAACTCGCTGAAATTCGCCACCTGACAAGTGCACCATCTGGCTTTGTGACAGGTTTTCAACACCGGTTCGTTGCAACGCCGCCTGCACACGGGCAGCAGGCACACGTTGCGTCAGGTTGATAAAACGCTCCACCGTCAAGGGCATGGTCCAGTCGATCGCCAGCTTTTGCGGTACGTAACCGACACGAAGGCCCCGATTGCGCGTGGCACTGCCGGTATGTGGCCTGTAAACACCCAACGCCATTCTGGCGGTAGTTGATTTTCCGGAGCCATTGGGGCCTACCAAGGTCACAATCTGGGCACGTCTGACATCCAGGTCCACATTCTGAACCAGCCAACGTCCACGCTGACGGTAGCCTGCCCCACGCAGGCTCAGCAAGGATTCACCGTGATTATTGGCTGTTTCGGTAGCAGATTCTTGTTTCATTCTTAGACTCTAGGCATTCTGCGTCATAGAAAACAGGCTTTGCGGCAAGGTTCGGTTCCGTTGCTGGCGCTGGATGTTAGCATGTGCGCATATCAACTGCTTTCAACGCCCCACTCGTGTATCACGTAATGCTCACCAGCCGGTATCGGCGCATCCTCGTCAGGATTGCTCAAGGCGATTTTACTAGGCCTTTGCTGTGTCTGTGCAGGTCTTTTTTTAACTGCGCCCTTTTCGGCCCGTCATCAAGCTTAAAAGGGCTGCTGGTGGCAGCAATTCTGTGCCTGGTCAGCCCGGCGAGCATTGCTTCAACGCAGTCAGCTGCTGGTGAACCACCAGTGATAGTCGCCACAATTGCGCCCTTGCACTCATTGGTATCAAGTCTGGTATCCGGCACCAGACCTGCGCACCTGTTGCTCGCGAACAGTACGTCTGCTCACAGTTACGCGATGAAACCCTCGGATGCAAAACATCTGGCCAAAGCCGATATCATTGTACAAGTCGGGCCCGCCATGGAGGGTTTTTTACAAAAGACAATTGCCAGTGTTGCATCAACTGCCGAGCTGATTTCAGCCGCCAATACCGATGGCACCAGATTGCTGGCTGTACGGCAATTCTCCGACCACGATGGTGATCATGAAAATCATGGCAGTGTTAGTGTTGGCGACGCCTATGATCCGCACATCTGGCTTGATCCTCTGAATAATCAGGCCTGGATCAATGAGCTTGCCAGTCGACTGAAACAGAATGACCCCGTTAATGCGGAAATCTATGAAAAGAACAGATTGGCTCTGAACGAACGACTCCGCCTACTGGATAGCAGTATTGCTGAAACCCTTGCACCGTTGGCCGGCCAGCGCTTCATAGCACAACATGACTCCTACCAGTACCTGGAGAAACGCTATGGTATGGGCGTCGTGGGAGTCATGTTGGATACACATGAACAACGCATGGGTGTTGCCAGCCTGCGAAAACTTAAGCAACGAGCAAAGCAACAACAGGCACGCTGTATTGTGACAGCGCCAGGGTCAACCACATCGGTACTGGAATCAATATCCGGCCTGGCAAAAATCCAGCGCATCGAAATCGATGTTCTGGGCATTCATCTGCAACCGGGTCCGGAACTGTACTTCGAACTCATGCTGGGCATTGCCAAGCAGCTTGCCGAGTGCCTGGGTTCTTCCGATCAACAATAAGCGCCCCGGATTGTTACTCAGTTTCGACCCAACAACTCCCGGGCGCGTGCGGTTGATGCAGCAGCCGCAGCTGCAAGCATGCGCACATCATTCAGCAGGCTGACAAAATCAAAGCCCCAGTCAACGGCACGTTTTGCGTATTCTGGTGAACCGCAATGCATACAGGCTTTTATGCCCGCATTGTGGGCGGCATTCATGATCGTTTTATACGCGGCAATCATGTCCTCTTCTTCATAATCAACACCGGGAGCTAATCGACCATTGGTGAGTGTCAGCGCGAGATCTGCCGGACCGATGTAAATACCATCAAGCCCCGGGGTGGAGGCGATTTCCTGCAGGTTTTTCATACCTTCTGCGGTTTCCACCATAGCCAGGCAAAACACTTGCGAATTGGCTTTCTGAGCATAGTCCGCACCGGCCGAGAAGACCGCCCTGATCGGACCGAAACTGCGATTGCCATGAGGCGGATAGCGCATGCAGGACACCAGCAACTCTGCTTCCTCACGATTGTTTATCATCGGGCACAATATACCGTAAGCCCCGGCATCCAGCGCCTTCATGATCTGAGCAGGATCCAGCCATGGCACACGAACAATGGGCACCACACCCGAGCTGCTTACTGACTGCATCATTTGTACAGCCTGTGTGTATTCAAGTAAACCGTGTTGCATATCAATGACGAGCGAGTCATATCCCTGCGAGGCGACCACTTCGGCAGAAAAAGCATTGCCGATGGATAACCAGCCATTGATAACCGGTTTTCCCTCGTTCCATAACTGTTTTACCTTATTTTCCAACATGTGCTCCGCCCTCTCCTTACTCCGACAAATATTTGGCCACCCGATGACATAATTTTGTAGTGACCGTTGCATTATGTGTAAGCAGGCCGACACTAGCTACTGATATTTTGCCGCTACGGATTTTTGCCATGCCGCCGGTTCGGGATATTTTCACAGGGTCAGGTGATTGGCCAGCTACGTGCAATACCACCCCATATAAAACTGGTGAGAAAAGCACCACCATCGCCTCAATTGTCGACGATAACTACATAGCTGTGCAATGAAGATAACCAACGAACAATCGGAGACTGCTGTACTCAGGGAATTGGGCCAGCGCATCGTGCACGAACGACTGAAGCAACAGTTTACCCAGGCTCAGCTAGCCACCGTTTCAGGCGTATCCAAACGAACCATTGAACGCATTGAAAGTGGCCACTCTGCCCAGCTGGGAAGCGTTATTCGATTGTTACGGGCGCTCACCTTGCTGCAGAAACTGGATGAATTGATCCCCACGGTTGATTTGCCCCCGGTTGAGCTGTTTCTCTCGGGTGGCCGTCAACGCAAGCGTGCCAACGGTAGGGCCGGTACTGCAGCATCCGGCTCCTGACACACACTTTGCACCCTGTCCGGCACGGTAGTGAGAGACATCTAACACTTTCTGCCTGCAAGCATGGCACTTTCCTGCAATTTCATCATCTGAGCAGCAAACAGAGCTGAATTTATCAGCTTGTAACACGAGATTGAAAAGGCCGGACGCTATAATTGTTTTGTGGCAGGATTTTACGCCCTCCGTGTTTTTAAGCCCCAAACAGCCAGCTACCCAGAGAACCGCTGTCAGCCTATGTACGTTAACGCAAATACACCAGCAGCACTGCTGTGCATGGCTGCACTGTCCGTCTTCCTTGTAGCCTGCAGTGGTTCAGGTAGTAATTCGACTACTGAGGAAACAGGCGCGCCTGCGAATCCGGACAACAATACAGGCTCGGTGGATGTGACACCCGTCGTTGTTGAGCCAGTAGTTGTTGAGCCAGTGATTGTAGAGCCAGTCGTCGTGGAGCCGGTCACCCCGGAGCCCGGCCCCACCAACCCGGTGGCCGTTACACCGTTGCAGCTAGCACCTCTGCCTTCTCCCCCATTAACCGAAGGCCCCTCTCTGGATGATGAACCTCTGTTGCAGAATGGTGAATTTCACTCCGTAACCGATTTCCTGCCGACGCGTGACCCGGGCCCCAGACTGCCACCAAAAGAGGCCGTCAATATTTCGCTGGAAGAATTTCTCGCGGGGCCACTGGAACCCGAGTTTCAGGTTCCTGCCGATGTTGACCCGGCGACCAACAATCCGCCATTTTTTGCAAACCTGAGCGACCAGGAAATACTGGCGGGCGAAATTCTGCGCGTACGCTTCCAGCCAGTCGATCCTGATGGCGGCTTACCGGGAATGTTTCCCGAAGAATTACCCGAAGGTGCCACTTTTGATGACAACTTCGATGGTACAAAAACGCTGGTATGGCAACCCCTTCAAGGAGACGTTGGCATACGCGAGTTTACTATCGTGGCCTTGGACCCTTTGAACTCGTTATACCGAACAAGGCGAACCATTCGCATTAAAATTGATCTGCCGGATGATCCGTCCAGCATTCCAAACAAAGCACCCAGAATTGAAGAATTTGTTCCACACACGGTGCGGGTCAACGACCCGGTTGTCATAGAACTCAAAGGCATCGACCTGAATGACACGATCCCCGTACTGACTATTCCCGATCTGCCCAGCGGGGCAACGTTCAATCAGCATCCGCGATTTGAAGAAATCTATGTGCTCCGGTATGTGCCGGTTGAAACGGGTATCCAGACTATCGAAGTGGTTTCAGTCGATGCCGAAGATGCCAGTCTGACCACAACGGAAAGCATCACGATCGAGGTACTGGCAGCATCCGATTTTCAACGTCAAGGTACGCCTTTACGGGAACTCGCTGCAAACCGCGATTTTATGATTGGCTTTGCTGCAAGGCAGGAGTTCTACCACCGGCCGGACGGTCAAATATATGCCGATACGGCTGCAAGAGAATTCAACCTGCTGACGCCGGAAAATTCGATGAAAATGGATCTCATGAATCCAGCACCCGGGCGTTATCAATTTGCTGACGCTGATAACCTGGTGACGTTCGCACAACAAAATAATATGACCATCCATGGACACCCCCTGCTCTGGTACACACAGGTGCCGGAATGGGTGGAACAGTCTGACCCGGCCGACCGTGAGATTCTGATGCGCGAATACATTGTTCGCATACTGCAACGGTACGAGGATTCCATTACGCTCTGGGATATTGTTAATGAGCCTATGGATGAAGCCGGTAACCTGAGAAATTCGGTGTGGTTTCAAGGCATGGGAGAGCAATACATCGACATTGCCTATCATCAGGCTCGGCAGATACTGCCGCAGGCAACGTTGATACTTAACGAATACGATATTGAATTCAACGGCCCGAAATCAGATGGATTTTTCAATCTGGTGGAACGCCTGCAGTCGCGCGCTGTGCCACTGGATGCTATTGGCTTTCAAATGCACCTGTTCACAACGTTCGACCAGTTTGACGAAGTCCGGCAAAAATTTCAGCGTGCTGCAGATCTCGGGCTGGATATTTATGTCACCGAACTCGACGTCAGTTTCCCCGAAGGCAGCACACAACGGGATTTCGAACGGCAGGGTGAAATTTACCATGAAGTTTTGTCAATCTGTCTTGAACAGCCACGTTGTAAAGCTCTTCAAACATGGGGCTTTACGGATCAATATTCGTGGCGTGAGCGGCTACAACCATTGCTGCTGGATTCACGCTACCAAGCAAAGCCTGCTTATGGTCGGCTGCAGGACAGACTATCAGGGCAATAGCCCCAACCTCACCCAACGTGCAGGCAAAGCTGAACGCTGACTAATTGCCGGCGTTCTGTTTTGCAACCAGCAGAGCATAGTCAATGCGTGCCTGCATTCCCTGTTCACAGACTTTGAATAATCGTTTATTGCACATCGCTTTACCTCGATCGATCAGCAGGGATTCGTTCTCAACGCCTAGGTACTTCTTTTTATAGAGTGTCGAAATGACGGTCAGAGAGACCAGTTCAGGTTCGTGATTTTCAACCTGTCGAACATTGGCTATTTCAAATTCAAGATGAAAACCACTTGAACGAGCAACCAGCACGAATAAGTTATTACTGTCGATTAATTGGTAGAGGGAATCGGAGAACTTCCCTGCAAGACGGGTCGAATAATCAGGCTTGACGACGACATCGATACGCTCGAGGGCCATCGCAATCGGGGAGCCTAGCAAACCGGCTAATACAAATGCTCTGACAATTGCACCCAACATCAAACACTCCTTGTTTTGTCCCTGTTCCGCCATCCCAGGCAGGTCAAACCGAACTTGTTAATGTCGCCAATCGGCGATAGTCTCGCGGCAACAAATAAACGTACTAAATTCGTAATACAGCTATCGGCAAGCTGCATAGCACCGAGTGTGATGTAGTATGTGATTTCTACAATTCCTCAGCCGTCTTACTGCAATTTTGCAATCGATATCGCGAGTTTCAACACTGCTGCCCATGTGAATATGCACCAAGACAAGGTTCAAACAATCGAATACTATATCTATTAACAGGTTTTATCCGTACTAATGCCTAGTCGCCAGATTTATCAATTGCCAAACGTTTGCCAGATTGAGATTTAGTAACGTCATGCAGCCCGCTTAATCGCATACTATTGCTACTCACAGTAGTGAAATCAACGACCTATATCAAAAGGGAACAGCTTGCTTATGCGTTTTTACACTAAACCGGACAACGCTCATCAGCTCTGCTGCGATAACCATAGCAATGGTCATATGAACACATTCAACATCAGTCGTCTTGGCTTGCCAGCAATTGTTTCGCTGACTCTACTGCTCGCAGCCTGCGGAGGCGGTGGTAGCGGTGGTAATCAGGAAGCTGCCGCCGACGGTCAGAACGTCATGGTAAGCGAGCTGGACAGCACGCCGATCGCCGAACAGGAAAATGCTTTTGACGGCAACATCACCGAGTGTTCCATAGCCGATCAGAACCAGCGTGTGAATGCCAATATGATGGACTATTACCTGTTCTATGATCAGGTTCCAACCGTCAATCTGGAAGACTACGATGCCCCGGAAACACTGATTCGGGATCTGCGTGTCCTGCCCTTCGACAGATTCAGTTTTGTCACTGATGCAGCACAGGCCATAGAGACTGTTGAAGCTGGTAGAAATTATGGCGCAGGCTTCAACTTACGCTTCGATGCAGCAGGAAATGCCAGAGTCATTTTCGTCGATCCTAATGGCCCGGCAGCTGCGGCAGGGTTCAAAAGGGGCGATATCATTGTCTCCATTGGCGGGATAGCTGTTGACGAACTGACAGCGAGTACTTTTGAGGAACTGCTGGGGCCGCGAGAAAATCCCAACCAGGTCGCTTGGGAAATCATCGACGGAGCAAGTGGCGATGCCTTCACGCTAACTCTGGCAGCTACCGAACATGATTTATCAACTGTTGTGTTTCTCGACTCTTTCACCCACCCACAGTATGACGGTGAAATTGGCTACCTGGTGTTCACGCAGTTTATTGAAACATCGGATGTCGAGCTGGATCGAGCTTTCCAGGACCTGGCTGACAGGGGAGTTACAGACCTGATCGTTGATCTTCGTTATAACCCCGGTGGCAGGACTCGAATAGCACGTAAGCTCGCATCGCTGATCTCAAGCCCGGCCACCGATGGCGAGTTACTTATTCAGTACCGGCTTAATGACCGGTATGAGGAATTCAACTTTGAGCGCATCTTTGAACCCGAAGAAAATGCCTTGGGTCTGGAAAGCGTGGTGTTTATTACTACAGGCTCAACAGCCTCTTCGTCAGAAATCGTGATCAACTCTCTGCGACCCTACATTGATGTCAGGCTGGTGGGTGGGACGACTACCGGCAAACCTTATATCTCATCACCTCGCGATTTTTGTGGAAAACGTATGAATGCTCTTGAGGGCGAAGGATTCAACGCGAACAATCAATCCGTTTTCGGAGGCATCCCGGCTGACTGCCAGGCCGCCGATGACATAAGCGTTGATTTCGGGCTCAACAACGGTGAATTGGAACCTATGCTACTGGCAGCTGCTGACAGTATTGTGTTCGGTACCTGCGAGATTCCTATAGTGGCTAGCGCCAGTGAGGAAGCGACCCGAGCTGCAAACAAGCAGACAGAATTAAGTTACCAACCGCCTTATACCGCAGAGGAACTATTCGATTTCTAGGGGCAATGGGCACCCTTTGGGCAATGGGCAACCATTCCGGACAAGGGGCAACCATTCGGGACAAGGGGCAACCATTCGGGGCAAGAGGCAACCATTTGGCGGCAAACCATTCTGGGTGACGGGTAACGATTCAATCACATCACACTGGGCGCGCAGGTTACCACAGCGCGCCCAATGTATTCCAATCAATAGACAATCATATTGAAAGCGTTTGAACGCGCAACTGAGCCAGTCTCGTCAATGGCCTGAATAACCACTTCAGACACCCTGGCGCTGGATTCAGGCGTGCCGCTGACTTCGCCGGTTGTTGTATCAATATTCAACCCCTGCGGCAAACTCGTAGCAGCATAACGCAGCTGCTCTCCTTCCGGGTCCACAAAATAAGCAACGAACGGCTCTATCGGGATTCCTTTGAAAAATTCCCGGTCGGCCAAATGCCCGAGAAACTCCGGTGGCGCACTTTTTCGCACAGCAGATTCCCCGCTCGCGATTCTAGCCAGGGCAACTCTGGGCTCTTCCAGCTTGGCAGCAAACATATTCTGATCATCACTATTCCAGATAGTGCAACGATTTATGCGTAGCCGATTTATCTTTCTGTTGTTCAAAGCGCAGTTAACTGTAAATCCCAGTGCGACTCCCTGTGCACGAACCCAGCTTTCAACACGTCGATTAATTTTGCCATAGGGGTAAGCTATACTGGTTGCGGCTTCACCGGTTATGCGGCGAATTTTTGTCGCCGGTTCGACCAGTTCGAATAAGATCCTTTCTTGATATTCTTTATCTGTTTCCAGTTCCACCTGTTCAGTCAAAGCAGCATGCGTTTTCGAATGTAATCCAAATTCCACTAAACCGGTCTCCAACATCGTGCGCATCATTGATGAGGACAAACCGCCATTGTTTATAAAGTCACTGTAGGGGAAATACAGCGCGCGAAAACCATACTGTTGCAATACCTTGTGAATTTGCTCAAATGCCGATCGATGTCCGTCATCAATAGTAATCAGCACACTTTTGGCTGGCAGGCTTTCCCCACGAAAGTAGTCTTCCAGCTCACCCGTGGTAAGGGTATGGTAACCGTTGATGTAGAGATATCGCATTTGTTCAGAAAATGCTTCAGGGCTTACCGTATAGCGGCTGCTATCGCTTGCTACGCGATGGTAGGCCAACACGGCGAACGACTCTGTATCGCCAGTTGCACCGGCATTGGTACGGGTAACAGCCTTGCCGGCATCTGGGCTAACAGCGATCTTGTTGGCCACACTCGCACCAGTATGGCCAAAGGTGTGGCCGATATACCTTGCTGTGGGTATTACGGCTCTTGTTGAGTTCAAGGTGGGCACTTTTGGTTTAATACCGGCCCGCTGCCCGGTGTACAACTTGCGTGGAGCAATAACATCCAGCTCCTTTGATTCTGCTACCGTTATGAAAGCAGAAGCTGATGCCGGGTTTTGCAGCAGCTGCTTGTCCGCGGCCGGAGCCTCTGGTAACGCGCAGCCGGATAGCGAAAACCCTATCAGCGACAGCGGTAGTAGTTTCTTCGTCAACACAGTTAACATTGGCGAATTATTATTCAAAGGGCAGATCCGGCAATTGCAAAGCGCGACGCAATTCTAATGCAAGTCCGCAGCATAAAAACAGTTCTTTGCCATCGATAGGAAAAAAATTCGGGCAAGTAGCAACGGGGCACAGCAAAGAACAGACAGTGCTTTTAAGAAGCCAGCGGTGGCAACGAAAAAAAACATAAAATTATCAGTACTTAAACGCCAAATCATTACAAAAAATATTACCTGTGCAAACACATGTCACTGTATTGACTGCATTTGCATAAAAGGCTTCCAGATAGGTAACATGAGAGACAGACAAGCCCTCCTGTATTACGCAAACCACGGACTCACTTCATGACAACTTTCGTACTGACCTACCATGGCGGCAGCAAACCTTCATCCCCGGAAGAAGGCCAAAAACACATGCAAAGGTACATGGAATGGATAGCCAATCTGGGGGCAAAGGCCGTAAACCCGCAAATGCCTTTGCGCGCAATCAAGTCGGTCACCAGCGATGGGGTCAAGGACGGTGCGCCAGAGAACTTCATGATGGGAATGACTATCATAGAGGTAGCATCAATGGATGAGGCGGTAGCCATCGCCCAGGACTGCCCGTTCCTGGAAATGGAAAACTCAAGCATTACGATTGGCGAAGTTATGCCTATGCCTGGTTAGGGGGAAATTAAGGCAAATTGAGGAAAATCGCGAGTTGTAACATCGGACACCTAATTCGCAGTTGCAAGCGATTCCGCCAATACATCACTAAACGAGTTCTCGCAATGGCTAAAATCAACATTCAATTTACTCTGTTCTCAGCATTCTACTCACCGTTGATCGTGACGATGTCTGGCGGTTTTCTGAAAGATGAAGGTCTTGATTTCGACTGGTCGGTAGCGACTCCCGGGCAATCAGCAATCGCGGCCCTTGTCGCGGGCGATGCTGATGTAATACAGACAGCCCCGAGCCAGGCTTTTAGCGCACTGCAAAAAGGTGAAGAACCGGCGGCCATAAATTTCGCGCAGATCAACGAAATGGACGGTTTCTTTGTATCCGCTCGTGAGCCTGACGATCAATTTGACTGGAAAAAACTGGAAGGCTCCAAGGTCGTCATGTTTAAGGCTGGCCAGCCTAACGTCATGTTTCGCTATGCTTGCCAGAAGGCCGGGATTGATTACGACAAGATCATTCCGGTATGTCCGGGTGGAGCAGATGCAATCGATGAGGCTTTTCGAGCTGGTGAGGGACAATACGTACAGCAACAAGGGCCTTATCCGCAGCAGCTGGAATCTGATCAAACCGGGCACATTGTTGCAAAAAGCGGCCCGTTGATTGGCCCTAATGCTTTCTCAAGCCTTGCATCCACGAGACAGTGGCTGGCCACTGATGAAGCCGCAGCTTTTACCCGTGCTTATGTCAAGGCCCGCAACTTCATTAACACAGCTACAGCATCCGAGTTAGCCACTCAACTATCGCCCTATTTTAAAAACACAGCGATCGACGCACTTACCCATTGCCTGGACACTTACAAGTCACTCGGTTGCTGGACACCCCATATTGAAATAACTCAACC